>NZ_JBEXLR010000007.1:0-114262 GCF_040610095.1 Micromonospora sp. NPDC004540 | reverse complement strand
GCCGGCCGCCCGCGGGGCGGGACCGGGCCGGGCGCCGCCCCCGGCGGCCAGCGCCAGCAGTGCCCCGACGGCGGCGTAGAGCGCCACCGGCTCCCCGCCCGGCGTGACCAGCGGCCCGAGGCCGACCGCCGCGAGCGCCACGGCGAGGCCGGTCGAGGCGTACCCGTGCAGGTCGGGCCAGTGGCGGCGGACGGCGAGGACGGCGAGCACCGGCACCGCGACGGCGGCGGTCGCGCCGCGGAGCTGCCACCAGGGCGGCGCGCCGAGGCCGAACAGCCCGACGGCCACCCCCGCCGGCACGGCGAGCAGCGCCACGGCCAGCGCCACACCGGCGACGGCCGGCTGCGCGCCCCGGCCCCGGCGGCCCCGGGCCGCCACGGTCGTGCCGAGCGCGGCCAGGACGGCGAGCACGGCGACCGCGCCGGCCGGCGCGGCGCAGCCGACCAGCAGGGCGTGCCCGAGCAGCACGGCCGCGGTGAGCGCGGTGACCACCACGGTCGGGTACCGCCGGCGCGGCCGGGCGACCAGCACCAGCAGCAGCGCGGTGGCCGCGGCCAGGTCGGCGACCAGCACCAGCGGCCACGGCGTGGCCGCCACGGCCGGCGCGGCCAGCACGGCCAGCGCGCCGCCGACCACTCCGACCAGCGGCCGGGCGACCCGGGGCGCCAACAGGGCGACCGCACCCGTGGTGAGCAGCACGGCCACCGGCAGCTGCCACCCCCAGGACGGGGCCGGCGCGGCCCGCCCGCCCTGCCAGGCCGGGAACGCGGCGGCAACGGTGGCCGCGGCGACCACCCCGGTGAGGACGGTGGCGACCTGGGCCAGGCCGGCGGCCACCAGGACGGCGCCCAGCCGCGGGCCGGTCCGCGCCCGCGCCGGCAGCGCCCGGACGGCGCCGGCCAGCGCGACCACCACCAGCCCCGCCGCCAGCAGCAGCAAGCCGGGGCGCAGCGCGGCGACCGGCCGGAGCAGCGCGGCGGCCAGCACCGGCACCAGCAGCCCGGCGGTCACCGCCCGGTAGGTCCGGCCACCCGCCGCCAGCGCCCCGGCGACCAGGGCGAGCGCCACCACCAGCAGCGGACCGCCGGCCAGCAGCGGGGTGCCGGCCGCCCCTCCGACGGCCAGCGGCACCAGCGCGCAGCCGGCCGCCAGCGCCAGCGCCACGCCGTGCCCGACCCAGCCGAGCACCCACCCGGCCAGTGCCGGCGACGCCGCGCGCCGGCCGCGCAGGGCGACCACCACCACGAGGTCGCCCAGCGCCAGCGCGGTGAGGACCAGCGCCCAGCCGGCGACGGTCGGCTCGGCGGCCACCGCGGCCAGGGGCAGCACCGGCTGGGCGGTCAGCAGCGCCGCGAACCAGGGCACGGTCAGCCGGCTGAGCCGCGCGTACCCGGCCGCGACGGCCGCGCCGATCCCCCCGACCAGCGCGGCGTACCGGCTGCCCGGCCAGCCGGCCACCCCGAACAGGTCCACCGACCAGGCGGCGTACCCGTCGAGGAGCACCAGGAGCAGGCCCACCGCGGCGAACGTCTCGGCGGTGCCGCGCAGGCCGCGCGCCCGGGCCACCAGCGGCGCGGCGAGGGCGAGGGCGGTGCAGGCGAGCAGGATCAGCGCCCGCCCGGCGACCCCGAACGCGGCCCAGGCGACCGCGGTGAAGACCACCGCGGCGGTGCCGAGCAACAGTCCACCGAGGACGAAGAGCAGGCCCTGCACGGCCCGGGTGGAGGTCTCGGCCCCGCCGGGGCGTACCGGGACGGAGGAAGGCTGCGGACGGACCGGCGGCGGCGCGGGCGTGCCGGGGCGCGGCGCCGGGATCTCCAGGCGGATCCGGGCGGCCAGCTCGGCCCGCCGCTGCCGGGCCGTGGACAGCCGGCCGGCCAGTTCCTGGTACGCCACCCGGGCCGCCTCGACCCGCGGGGTCAGCCCGGCGATCTCCCGGTCCAGCCGGACCACCTCGGCGGCCGGCGGGTACGGCGGGCGGCCGCAACCGGGACAGCCGGAGGCGAGGTCGGCGGGGGCGCCGCAGCCGGGGCAGGGGTAGCCGGAGTTCTCCACCCCGCCAGCATCGTGACCGGCGGGGCGGGCGGACAGAGTAGGCGTACCTAGGGACGGGTGTGCTCGTGCACCCAGGCCGCGTAGTCCGGGTTGCCGCTCTCCACCCGGGTCACCAGGATCTCCGGCACCTCGTACGGGTGGTTGGCGCGGATCTGGTCGACCAGCGCGTCCACCCGGTCGGGCGCGGTCTTGAACTGGACCGACCACTCGGCCGTGGTCTGGATCGCCGACTGCCACCAGTAGGTGCTGTCCACCTGCCCGCCGACCTGGGCGCACGCCGCCAGCCGGCCGGCGACGGCCGCGGCCGCCAGCACGTCCGCGACCGCTCGGGCGTCCACCACCGTCGTCACCACGCAGATCTGCTCCACGAGCGCACCCTACGTGGCGTTCCGGCCGGTCCGCTGCACGCGTACCGAACCGGCCTCAGTCGGCGGCCGTCCCGTCCCGGTTGGCGGCGATCCACCGGTCGATCCGGGCCCACCAGTCGAACAGCCAGTCGATGCGCTCCTGCTTCCCGACCGGCACCTCCTCGGGCGGCACCGACCAGAACCGCATCACGATCCGCTTGTCCATCGGCAGCTCGCGCCACACGTCGGCGACGGTGAGCATCTGGTCCAGCCCGGTGTGCGCCACGAAGACCACCCCGGCGTCCGGGGCGGCGTCGAGGGCGGCGAGCAGCCCGCCCGGCTGCGGAGCCAGCACGTGCTGCATCCGCTCGGCGCGCCGCGCCATCCGCTCCAGGCCGAGGGCGCGCAGCCGGGCGATGGCCCGCAGCCGGCGCTTCGGGGTGAAGTTGCCGCCCTCCGGGAAGATCACGAACGCGTCGTCGTCGTCCAGGCCGGTGGCGAGGTGGCCGATCTGCCGGATCGCCGACTCCCGCCCGTCCGGCCCCGGCGCGATGAACCGGTTGGGCAGCCGGTTGAGCAGCACGTCGATCGCCGGGTCCCACTGGAGGGTCTCCTTGAGCACGATCCGGGGCTCCCGGTGGAACCAGTTCACCAGCGCGTGGATCAGGATGAACGAGTCGCCGGGCCCGGCGTGCCGGCAGAGCACCAGCTCGGGACGGCCGGGCAGGGCGGTGTCCGGGTCGGTGCCGACCACGTCGATGCGCAGCCGCAACGTCCAGCGGGCCTGCCAGAACAGCACCCGCAGGAAGTGGCCGGCGAGCAGGTAGTGCGCCCGCTGGAAGCCCGGCGACCGCTTGCGCGCGCCGAAGCCCGAGGCCAGCCAGAGCACGAAGAGGGCGAGCAGCGCGGCCGCGTCCCAGACCAGGTAGACCGTGCCGATCCAGAGCAGGCGCAGGGGGCGCAGCCGCCCCGGCACCAGCGGCGACGCGGCCAGGGCCAGCACCGCCCAGACCGGCAGGGTGGTCACCACGGTGACGGCGAGCAGCACCACGCCGGGCGCGAGCAGCATCCGGCGTAACCACCGCGGCGGCAGCGGCATCAGCGCTCCAGCGCGGTGTCCAGGTAGCGGCGGGAGGCCGTGTACGCCCGGCTGATCCGCCGCCCCACCGCCGCGATGTCCCGGTACGCCCACGGGCTGTCGTCGCGCGGCTCCAGGCCGCCGGTGGGCAGCACGTGCACCTCCACCCCCTCCGGCAGCGCCGCCATCTCCCGGGCGAACCGGTGCCGGCGGGCGATCTCGAACGCCACCTGCGCGATCTCCCAGGGCCGGCGGGGCGGGCTCAGTTCGCGTTCGATCCGGCCCACCTGGAGCACGAAGATCTGCGTCGCGCCGGCCGCGACGGCCTCACCGACCGGGATCGAGTTGACCACCCCGCCGTCGATGTAGTGCTGGCCGTCGATCTGGGTCGGCGGCAGCAGCCCGGGCACCGAGGCGGAGGCGAGCACCGCCGGCACCACCGGTCCGCTGTGGAACCAGTGCTCGGCGGCGCGCTCGATGTTCGCGGCGCAGCAGCGGAAGGGCACCTTCAGGTCGGCGAAAGTGGTCTCCTCGCCCAGTTCGCTCTCCAGCAGCCGGCGCAGCGGGCGGGGCGAGTGCAGGTGGGTACGCGCGGCGAAGCGGCGCAACTGCCGGGCCACCGAGTCGCCGTACACCTCGCTCGCCTCGGGTGAGGCCCAGAGCCGGACCAGCCGGTCGGTTACCGCCTCGCTCGGGTCGGCGGCGACCAGGGCGCCGTTGACCGCGCCGATCGAGGTGCCGAGCACCATGTCGGGCCGGATCCGCGCGCGGAACAGGGCACGGAGCATGCCCACCTCGACCGCGCCGAGCACTCCCCCGCCGCCGAGCACGAACGCCACCGGACCGCCTGCCATGCCGTTCATCCTGGCACGCGCCGCGCAACCCGCCCCGCTGAGCCGGTCGGGCCCGGCCACCCCGTCACCGGGCGCGGCCGGCGCGGTGCGGGACGCGACGGGGGAACGGACACCCGTTGACACGCCGGACACATTCCCGCAACCTGATAGCGCTCCCAAGCCCAGGCAGGTGCGATGTGAAGGCGACACTGCACGCCGGCCGGCTGCTGGCCCGCAGGTACCGGCTCATCGACCAGATCGGGGCCGGCGGCATGTCCGTGATCTGGCGGGCCCGCGACGAGGTGCTCGACCGGGTGGTGGCGGTGAAGGTGCTCGCCCCCTCGCTCGCCGCCGACGCGCGGTTCCGCGACATGGTCCGCGAGGAGGCCCGCTCCGCCGCCCAGCTCGTCCACCCGCACGTCACCGCCGTGCACGACTACGGCGAGACGGTGGCGCCGGACGGCTCGATCACCTCGTTCGTGGTGATGGAACTGCTCAGCGGCGAGGAGCTGGAACACCGGCTCACCGAGGGGCCACTGCCCTGGCCGGCGGCGGTGGAGACGGGCGCGCAGGTGGCCGAGGCGCTGGCCGCCGCACACCGGCTGGGCATCGTGCACCGGGACATCACCCCGTCGAACGTGATGATGACCCGGGTCGGCGCCAAGGTGCTCGACTTCGGCATCGCCACCCGGGTCGGCGCCCCCGACGAGGACGAGGACGGCGGCACCTTCGGCACCCCGGCGTACGTGGCGCCGGAGCGGCTGGACGGCGCGCCGGCCCAGCCGGCCACCGACGTCTACTCGTTGGGCGTGCTGCTCTTCGAGACGCTGACCGGGCAGCCGCCGTATCCGGCGGACACCTGGGAACAGCTCAGCGGCGCGCTGGCCGAGGGCGCCCCGCCCACTCTGGACGGCGTACCCGGGCTGCCCGCGCCGGTCGCCGAGATCTGCCTGCGCTGCCTGGCCCGCGACCCGCGGCGGCGGCCCACCGCGCACCAGGTGGCGGCCGTGCTCCGCGACCAACTGCTGCCCGCCGACCCGCAGGCCGCCACCATGCTGGCCCCGACCGTGACCCTCCCGGCCCTGCCCACCCCGCAGCGGCCGCCGGCCGAGCCCGCGCCCGTCCCGGCCGGGGCGTCCCGGCGCCGGGCGCTGCCCCTGGTGGCGGTCGGCCTGGTGGTGGTCGCCGGGGCCGCGCTGCTGGTGCCCGCCCTGGTGCCGGACGAGCAGGCGCCCCCGCGGGTGTCGCCGACCGCCGGACCCGTGGTGGTCCCGTCCACCGCGCCGCCGACCCGCGGCACGCCGGCCACCACGCCGCCCGGCCCGACCCGCCGGCCTGCGGCGACCGGCGGCGCGCCGACCCCGCCGGCCGTCGGCGACCTGGTCGAGGCGGCCCACCGGGTGGAGGGACTGATCGAGGCCGGGCTGACGGCCGGCCAGATCCGCGACGACGTCGGCGTGGACCTGCGCAACCTGCTGCACAACGCCACCGCCGCGACCGGCGACGGCGCGCTGACCGCCGCCGTGGACCGGCTCCGCGGGAAGATCGCCGATCGGCAGCGCGAGGGCAGCATCAGCCCCGCGTACGCCAGCCAGCTCGACGCCGCCGCCGCGGACCTCGCGACGGGACGCACCTGACGGTCAGCGGGCGACGACCGGCGCGGCCTCGGGCCGTCCGGTGAGCCCGGCCCGGTCGGCGAGGAAGCTCCGGTAGACCGCCTCGTAGGCGACGGCCATCCGCTCGATCGAGAAGTGCTCCGCGACGTGCATGATGCAGTCGGCCGGGTCGAGGCCGGACACGTCGCGCAGCGCGGCCGGCAGCTCCTCCGCGCGGTCGCGGATCAGCCCGGTCACCCCGTCCCGGACCAGCTCGGGCACGGCGCCCCGGCGCAGCGCCACCACCGGCGTGCCGGTCGCCATCGCCTCCACCATCACCATGCCGAACGGCTCCTCCCACTGGATGGGCATGATCAGGCAGCGGGCGTCGTACAGCAGCCGCTGGGTGGCCTCCCGGTCGGCGTTGAGCACCACCGTGACGTCCTCGCCCAGCAGCGGCTCGACCACCTGCTCGAAGTAGCGCCGCTCGGCCGGCTCGTTGCACTTGCCGGCCAGGGTGAGCGGCAGGCCGGCCGACCGGCAGGCGCGGATCGCGACGTCGGGGCCCTTGTCCGGGCTGAACCGGGCCAGCCACAGCACCGGCCCCCGACCGGGTACGCGCTTGCGCGAGACCTCCCGCAGCGCCATCGCGTTGTGCACCGTGCCCACCCACGGCAGGCCGGGGTTGGCCCGGCGCTGGGCGTGCGAGATCGCCACCAGGCCGACCCCCTCATCGGTGTTGCTGAGCACGGTGCCGTACTCGCCCACCGGATTGCCGTGCACCGTGGCCAGGGTCGGCACCCGGCGGCGGCCGGCGATCAGCGGGCCGATCGTGCTGTGATCGTGCACCAGGTCGAAGTCGGCCGGGTCGACCAACCGGTTGACGTGGGCCAGGTGGGCCAGCTCGGGCAGCGACTCGCCGAGCCGGTCGTACTGGAGGTCCGCGCAGGTGGAGACGAAGTCCCCGGCCGTGCCGTTCTCCCGGCCGGCGCCGAACAGAGTCACCCCGTGCCCGCGGTCGACCAGGGCGTCGACCAGCCCGGCCACCAGGTGCTCCAGGCCGCCGTAGCCGGCCGGTGGCACGGACAGCCAGGGCGGCACCACCATGGCGATCCGCATGTGCCCGGCCCGCGAGCGGTCCGACAGCGGCTGGTTCACGGCCACGAGTCCTCCCCGATGGATCTCCCGGCGTGCGTCACCGGCGGTTCCCCGACACACCGGGCGGTAAACGGCGGCTCAGCCGGCCACCACGATCCGGTCGTGCACCTCGCGCACGCCCGGCGTGGCCCAGGCCGCCCGTTCCGCCTCCTCCCGCTGCCACCACGAGCGGACCACCCCGTCGAGCACCACGGTGTCCCCGTCGACCCGCACCTCGAGGCGTTCGGTGCCGGTCCGCCGGAGCAGCACCCGTTGCAGGTCACGGCGGTTCTGCTCGTCGCTGGGCGGGGTGGCCGGGCGCACCTCGACGAGGTTGGTCACCCCCCGTACGCCGCGCAGCCGGCGCAGTTCCCGCTCGGCGGTACGGCGCTGGAAGCCGTACTCCACCTCGCCGCGGAGCATGACCCAGCCGTCGGCGACGGTGACGTCCAGCCGCTCGGCCGGGACGAAGCTGTCCCACTCCAGCGCCCGGCTGGCCGCGATCGCGATGTCGGCGTCGGTGCGCACCTCGGCGGCCGGCAGCTGCACCTCCAGGTCGCTGGCGACCGCGCGGACGCCGCGGACCCGGTGCGCGCAACGCTCGGCGGCCCAGCGCCGGGCGTAGCTGTCCACCTGGCCGGTCAGCGTGACCACACCGTCGGCGACGGTCACCCCGATCTCGGTCGGCCGGGTCTGGGCGTCCCAGTCCAGCTCGGCGAGCACGTCCCGCTGGATGTCCTGGTCGGTACGGACGGCGGCGGTGGTCGTCATGCCCCGAGGGTGCCGCCGGACGGGGTGAGCCCGGCTCACCCGGATCGGGTGAGAGCGGAAAAAGGGGCGGCGGGCGACGGAACCAACCCCCTTGGCTCCGTCACCCGCCGCCCGTGGAGGAGGCAGGTCTGGTGTTAGGACGTCTCGGCGAGCGTCACGGTTGCCGACTCGGTCGAACCGTTCCGCTTGAACTGGACCTCCACCCGGTCCCCGACCTTGCCGGCCTGCACGGCGCCGACCAGGTCGTTGGAGTCGTTGATCACCTTGTCGCCGAACTTGGTGATCACGTCGCCCCGCTGGAGCCCGGCCTTCTCGGCGGCGCTGCCCGCGACCACGTCGGAGACCAGCGCGCCACCGTCCTCCGCGCCGGCCACGCTGACCCCGAGGGACGGATGGCTGACCTTCTCGCCGCGCTGGAGCTTCTCGGCCACGTCCTTGGCCTTGTTGCTCGGGATGGCGAAGCCGACCCCGATGTTGCCGTTGCTGCCCTGCCCGGCGGTGGCGATGGCGGTGTTGATGCCGATCACCTCGCCGCGGGTGTTGACCAGCGCGCCGCCGGAGTTGCCCGGGTTGATCGGGGCGTCGGTCTGCAGCAGCCCGGAGATCGAGCTGGCGCCCTGCTGCGGGTTCTGCTGCTGGCCGCCCTCGCCGGCCTGGATGGTGCGGTCGCGGGCGCTCAGGATGCCGGCCGTGACGGAGCCCTGCAGGCCGAGCGGGCTGCCCAGGGCGAGCACCTGGTCGCCCACCTGCATGGCGTCGCTGTCGCCGAACTTGGCCGCCTTGAGGTTGCTCACCCCGCTGGCCTTGACCACGCCCAGGTCGGTCTTCGGGTCGGTGCCGACGATCTTCGCCTGGGCGGTCTTGCCGTCGGCGAAGACGACCTTCACCGTGTCGCCGCCGGCGGAGGCGACCACGTGGTTGTTGGTCAGCACGTACCCGTCGGCGCTGAGGATCACCCCGGAGCCCTCACCGCTGTCCGTCATGATGGTGACGATGCTGTCCTGGACGGCGGCCGCGATCTTCGGCAGGTCGGCGCTGTTGAGCACGGGAGCGGCCGAGTAGGTGCGGGTGACGGTCCCGTCGCCGTCGAGGGCGAGGGCGAGCGCGCCGCCGGCCACACCGGAGCCGAGCATCAGCGCCAGGGCCAGCGCCCCGGCGCCGATGAACTTGCCGGCCCGGCTGGGCCGCGCCGGCTGCTGCGGACCCCACGGCGGGACCGGCTGCCCGGCCTGGTGGACCTGGTGCGGCTGGTGCTGCGGGTACGGCTGGTGCCCCTGGTACGGCGGGACCGGGCCGCCAGCCTGCGGGTAGCCGGCGCCACCCTGGTGCGCCCAGCCGCTCGGCTGCCCCCCGTACCAGGGGTTCGGCTGCTGCGGCTGCCCGGAGACCGGGTACGGCGTGGCCGCCGGCGGCGCGTACGGGCCGGCGGGCGCGGGCGACTCCGCGGCCGGGCCGTACGGGTCGGTGGGCGAGGACTCGGTGTGAGCGGCCGGGGCGGTGGTTCCGGCGGCCGGGGAGTCGGCCGGAACCGGCGCGGCGGCCGGGGTGACAGTGGGCTCCGACTGCCCGCTCTCGGCGCGGGGCAGCTCGGCGGTCGGGTGCGACGGCTCGGCGTCGGCGGGAGCCGACGACCGCTGCGGATCGGTCTCGTGGTCGGTCATGACACCACCTTCTCCCCTGGCACTGCGACCAGCCTGGAACCCGCCTGAATGTTTTCTGAAAGTCACTCGCCGGGTTCGGGCGCCTCGGGCAGCAGCGGCAGCTTCACCCGGAAGGTGGCACCTCCGCCCGGCGTCTCGGCCACCTCGACGGTGCCGTGGTGCGCGGCCACCAGAGCGGCGACGATGGCCAGCCCGAGCCCGGTGCTGGTCGGCCCGCCCGCCCGCCGGGTACGCGCCGCGTCCACCCGGTAGAAGCGCTCGAAGACCCGCTCGGCCTGCTCCGGGGTGAGGCCGGGACCGGTGTCCGCCACCTCCACCACGGCCAGGTTCCCCGGCTCCGCCCGGAGCCGCAGGGTCACCGCGGCGTCCGCCGGGGTGTGGGTGAGCGCGTTGGTCATCAGGTTGCCGATCACCTGGCGCAGCCGGGCGTCGTCGCCGAGCACCACCAGCGGGCCGGCGCCCGGCTCGAGCTCCAGCGTGATGGCACGGTCCGGCTCCACGGCCCGCGCGGCCTGGACCGCGTCCGAGGCGAGCACCGGCAGCTCGACCGGGGCCAGCGCGATCGGCCGCTCCCGGTCCATCCGAGCCAGCAGCAGCAGGTCCTCCACCAACAGCCCCATCCGGGCCGCCTCGTCCTCGATCCGGCGCAGCAGGCCGGCGGTCTGCTCCGGCGCCCGGGCCGCGCCCTGCCGGTACAGCTCGGCAAAGCCCCGAATGGTGGTCAGCGGGGTGCGCAGCTCGTGCGAGGCGTCCGCGATGAACTGCCGCATCCGCTCCTCGGAGCGGCGGGCCCGCGCCTCGGACGCCTGGGCGGCCGCCGCGGCGTCCCGGGCGCTCACCTCGGCGCTGCGCGCCGCCGCCTCGGAGGCGGCCCGCGCCGTGAAGGCCGCCTCGATCTGGGCGAGCATGGCGTTCAGCGCCCGGGAGAGCCGGCCCAGCTCGGAGGTCGGGCAGGCCCGGCCCTCCTCGGGGTCCGGCACCCGCTGGGTCAGGTCACCGCCGGCGATGGCCGCCGCGGTCCGCTCGATCTCCACGAGGGGCTTGAGGCTGGTCCGCACGATGCCGGCCCCGACCGAGGCCAGGATGATCAGCACCGCCCCGCCCACCAGCAGGTCGATCCAGACGAGCTGCCGGACGGCCACGTCGATGTCGGTCATGTTCTGCCCGACGGCGATGAACTGACCGTCCCCGACCTGCTTGATCACCACTCGCCAGCGCAGGTGCTTGTCGGCCGCGTCGGTGGTGAAGGCGCCCTGGTCGGCGTGCTGCTGGTACCAGGTGAGCTGGTTCAGCGAGCCCGGCAGGTCGTCCTCGGCCAGCGACTTGTCGTAGTAGAGCTTGCCCCCGCTGGAGGTCGCGATGACCGCCATGTAGTCGCTGGGCAGGGTGTTGCCCGCGCTGGTGTCGCTCGGCGAGGTCTGTTCGACCCGGGCCAGGTAGGAGTTCAGCTCGTCGTCGACCCGGCCGACCAGGTAGCTGTGCAGGAAGAACGCGGTGAGCGAGCTGATCACCACCAGGGCCGCAGCGACCAGGGCGAGCACCGAGGCGACCAGTTTCACCCGCAGCGGGACGCTGCGCAGCCAGCCCTTCGCGTCGTGGACGGCGTTCACGCCGCCGGCTTGCGCAGCACGTACCCGACCCCGCGCAGGGTGTGGATCAGCCGGGGCTGGGTGTTGTCGACCTTGCGCCGCAGGTAGGAGATGTAGGACTCGACGATGTTGTCGTCGCCGCGGAAGTCGTAGTTCCAGACGTGGTCGAGGATCTGCGCCTTGGAGAGCACCCGGTTGGCGTTCAACATCAGATAGCGCAGCAGCTTGAACTCGGTGGGCGAGAGCTGCACCCGCTGGCCGGCCCGGTGCACCTCGTGGGTCTCCTCGTCGAGCTCCAGGTCGGCGAAGGTGAGCCGGGAGGGGGCGTGCTCGCCGGTGGCGGTGCGCCGCAGCACGGCCCGGATCCGGGCGGTCAGCTCCTCCAGGCTGAACGGCTTCGTGACGTAGTCGTCACCGCCCAGGGTGAGCCCGCGGATCTTGTCGTCGGTGGCGTCCCGGGCGGTCAGGAAGACCACCGGGGTGCGCGTGCCGCCCTCGCGGAGCATCCGGATGACCTCGAAGCCGTCCAGGTCGGGCAGCATCACGTCGAGCACGACCAGATCGGGCCGGTGGTCCTTGGCGGCGTTGAGCGCCGCGCTGCCGCTGGTCGCGGTGGCGACGTCGAAGCCGGCGAAGCGCAGGCTCGCGGAGAGCAGTTCGAGGATGTTGGGATCGTCCTCGACGACGAGCAGTCGGGCCTCGGTCTGGGTAGCCACCATGGCACCCATCATCCGCGCTCCGGCTGCGGCCGCGCTGGGTGGATCCTGGAAACAACCTGTGAGCCGCCGCGCCCCGCCGTGGATGTCTCCACGCGTCGGAGACACCCCCGGCGTCGCGCCTAGCGGAGCAGTCGGCGCAGCCCGTCCAGCGCCCCGTCGAGCAGGCGGATGGCCGTACGGAGCTGGGTGTCGGTGAGCCGGCCGGCCCGCACCAGCGCGCCGACCTCCACGGTGAACGCGGCCAGCCGCTGGTCGAACTCGGCGAGCAGGGGCGACTCGGCGGCCGGGCCGGGGACGCCGACGCGCGGCGGGCGGGTGGTCGGCGGTGGGGGCGGCGCCCAGCGGGCCTGGCGGGTCTGCCGGGCCGCCTCGCGCAGCTCCCGCTTCAGGTCGCGCACCGAGCCGCGTACCTCGGTGCGGATCTCGCCGGCCAGGGCGGAGAGGTCCTCGACGGAGGCCGTGATGTCCGATTCCAGGGTCGCCAGCTCGTCGGCGCGCTGCCGCAGCTCGGCCCGGCCCGCGTCGGTGATCTCGTAGACCTTGCGGCCGCCGGCGGCGGTGTGGCTGACCAGCCCCTCCACCTCCAGCCGTTGCAGGCGGGGATAGATCGTGCCGGCGCTGGGCGCGTAGAGGCCGAGGAAGCGGTCCTCCAGCAGGCGGATCAGCTCGTAGCCGTGCTTCGGCCCGTCGTCGAGCAGCTTGAGCAGGTAGAGCCGGAGCCGCCCGTGACTGAACACGGCGGTCACGGCAGCTCCTCCACGTCGTCGGCGTCCTCGACGGGACGGGCGAGCAGCGCGATGCTGCCGGAGGTCGCGGACGCCCAGAGCTTACCGGCACCCCCACCGAGCACCCCGTGGCTGTCCTTCACCGCGCCGAACCCGTGCTGGCCGCCGCAGACCTGGGGGAAGCCGCTGGTGATCCGGCCGGAGGTGGTGTGCAGGTGGACGGTGAGGTCGCTGTCCTCGCGGACCCGGACCGTGATGCTGCCGGAGATGGCGCTGAGCCGGATCTCGCTGCCCCGCGGGTTGTCCAGGTCGCAGGTGATCGACCCGGAGACGGCGTGGGCGCGCACCCGCTCGGGCGCGCTGTCGGCGAGGATCAGCTCGCCGGAGACCGTCTCCAGGTTGAGGTCGCCGCCGACGCCGAGCGCCTCGACCGGGCCCGAGGTGACCTTCGCGGAGGTGCGACCGCGCAGCCCCATGAGGGTGACCTGGCCGGAGGTGACGTCGACCCGGGTGTCCCGGCGCAGGCCGGAGGCGACCAGCGAGCCGTCCACCAGTTGCAGGTCGGCCAGCACGTGGGCGGGGACGGCGATGGAGACCTCGGCCCGGAACCGCCGGCCGAGTTGGCCGAGCCACCAGAGCACGCCGGGCCAGCGGGGCGGTCGCTCGTGGCCGACGCTGAGCCGGCCGTCGCGCAGCTCGACGAGGACCGGCCGGCGGCTGATCCGGGTGACGTCCACCCGGGTCGGACCGTCGGTGGCGACCACGTTGAGCCGGCCGCTGATGAGTCGGACGTCCAGCCGGGTGACCGGCTCGTCCAGGGTGAGCTGTTGCGGCCTGTCGACCGTCCAGCTGGTCATGGCGTCCTCCCCTCGGTGACGCGCCGGTCGGCGGCGCGTCAAGTGACGGGAGAAGCATAACGCGATACATCGCGACTGAACAAGACTGTCGCGACTGTGTCGCGATCGCGTCAGGCCACCAGGTCCAACCCCGCCTCCGCCCCGACGGGCAGCGGCGCCACCGGCCGGACGATCCGCACGCCGGTCACCGCCGTCCGCCGGACGGGCGCGCGGACCGGGGTCAGGTGGATCGCCGACTCGGCCGCCCGGGCCAGCATCCGCCGGTCCGCCCCGGTGGCCGGGTGCAGCGCGGCGGCCACCGTGACCGCCACGGTCAGGTCCCGGGCGGCCAGCACCCGGCGGACCGACTCCCAGAGCGTCTCCTCGCCGAGGAAGGCGGGCAGGGTGCTCGGGTCACCGGCGTACCGGTAGCCGAGCCGGAGCGGGACGACCGGCGCGCCGGCGTCCACCGCGGCCTGGAACATGGCC
This sequence comes from Micromonospora sp. NPDC004540, assembly GCF_040610095.1. NCBI lineage: Bacteria > Bacillati > Actinomycetota > Actinomycetes > Micromonosporales > Micromonosporaceae > Micromonospora > Micromonospora sp. NPDC004540. The sequence goes on along the minus strand of NZ_JBEXLR010000007.1, from coordinate 100,427 downwards.
GGCCGGAAGCCCCGTCCGGGCCGGCAGCCGGCCGCCGCGCCACACCAGGTCGTGCCCTCCGGGAACACCGCCACGGAGTGCCCCGCGCGCAGCGCGCCGGCCACCCGGCCGACGGTGGCCGGCAGGTCACGCGGCCGCGACCGGTCCACGAAGACCGTGCCGGCCGCGGCGGCCAGGGAGCCGACCACCGGCCAGTCGCGGACCTCCCGCTTGGCCAGCATCCGGGCCGGGGAGACCGCGAGCACCGCGAGGATGTCCAGCCAGGAGACGTGGTTGGCGACCAGCAGAGCCCGCGGGCGCGGCAGCCGGCCCCGGACCACCAGCCGCACGCCGAGGGCGCGCAGCATCCCCCGGGCCCAGCCACGCAGCGCGGCCCGCCGGTCGCGGGCCGGCAGCAGCGGCAACAGCGCGGCCAGGGCGACCCCGGCCAGCAGCATCCCGAGTACGCCGAGCAGCCGCCCCACCCGGCGCGGCAGCGACACGTCCGGCGCGGTGGCCGCCGGCAGGCAGCCCGGCCCGCAGCCCGAGGCGGGGCGCCACAGCCCGTCGCCGGTCACGCCGTCGCCTCGCCCAGGAAGTGCCGCAGGTAGCGGGGGTTCATCCGGTCCAGGGAGAACAGCACGTAGAAGTCGGCGCAGGCGAAGTCCGGGTCGTACGCCGGCTCGCCGCAGACCCAGGCGCCGAGCCGCAGGTAGCCGCGGAGCAGCGGCGGGACCAGCGCGCGGCGCTCGGCCGTGGAAAGGCCAGCGTCGGCGGTGGCCGGGGCCTCGGCGAACCAGGGGCGGCGGGGCGCCACCCGCAGCGGCGGCGGAGCCAGGTGCCGGGCGGTGACCTGGGACCAGACCTCGGCGGCGGCGATCCCGCCGTCGGCCACCGGCACCGAGGCGCAGCCGCCCAGCCAGCGGGAGCCGCGCAGGTGCAGGTACCGGGTGATGCCGGCCCACATCAGGTTGATCACGGCGCCGGAGCGGTGGTCCGGATGCACGCAGGACCGGCCCGCCTCGACCAGCGTGTCGCGGAGCGGGGCCAGCGCGGTCAGGTCGAACTCGCCGTCGGCGTACCGGCGGTCGGTGCGTCCGGGCGGCAGCAGCCGGTAGGTGCCGACCACCTCGTCGGTGCCCTCGCGCAGCACGACCAGGTGGTCGCAGTGGGCGTCGAACTCGTCGGTGTCGAGCCCGGCGGCCCCCGGATACAGGGTGGCGCCGAGCTCGCTGGCGAACACCTCGTGGCGCAGGCGTTGCGCGGCCGCGACCAGGGTCGGGTCGTCGGCGATCAGCAGGGTGTATCCGCTGGTCGTGAGGGGTGCGCCAGCGGCGTGCAGAACGGCCATGGGTATCTGTGTAAGGGCCCCGGGTGCCGGCCCCGGGGCTGAGGGGTGTCGATCCGGTGAACGCCGGTCGGCGCTCCGGCACAACCCCCTCACCTGCGGCGGGCCGGCGCCGGCGTGCGAGGCTGCCGGGGCGGACCCCGGCGACGAGGCCGGCGGCCGACCCCCGGAGGTGTCACGTGATCATCGAGTCCCGCTTCCACGGACCGCACGGCTCGGGCAACGGCGGCTGGAGCGCCGGGATCTTCGCCGCCGCGGTGGACGACCGGGGCCCGGTGGAGGTCACCCTGCGCAAGCCGCCCCCGCTGGAGACCCCGCTGACCGCGGTCGACGGCGAGGTCCGCGACCCGGACGGCCAGGTGATCGCCCAGGTACGCCGGGTCGAGCCGGTCAGCGCCGTGGTCCCGCCGGTCGACCGGCCGACGGCCGAGGCCGCCGCGAAGGCGTACCCGGGGTTGGTGGACCACCCCTTCCCCGGCTGCTACGTCTGCGGGCCGGCGAACCCGGCGGGGCTGCGGATCTTCCCGGGCCGGCTGCCGGACGGGCGGACCGCCGCCCCGTTCCGCGCCCCGGCCGAGGTGGTGCCGGCGACCGTCTGGGCGGCGCTGGACTGCCCCGGCGGCTGGGCCGTGATCGCGCCCGGCCGCCCCTACGTCCTGGGCCGGATCGCCGCGCAGGTCACCGCGCTGCCGCGCCCCGGCGACGAGTGCGTGGTGACCGGGGCGATGGTCGGCGGCTCGGGGCGCAAGGCCGAGGTGCACTCCACCCTCTACGGCCCGGACGGCGCGCTGCTCGGCCAGGCGCGGGCCACCTGGATCGCGCTGCCGCCGGCGTGACCTCTCCTCCCTGGGGATGATCCGCTCCTGCCCCGGAGGGAGGAGGGCGTACGCATCCCGCCTGATTGACCCCCTTGCGCGGGGTTGGAAGGCTGTGCTCGGCGCCCCGCAACGGCGTCCCCACCGGCGTGCTCCGAAGCCCGCCGTGGCAGGAGAGGAGAACGATGTCCGACGGGCAGTGGAGCCCCAACGCCGGGACCGGCCAGATCGTGGTGTCCGGACTGACGAAGGAATACAAGAACGTCCGGGCGGTGGACAACCTGTCCTTCACCGTCCAGCCGGGGCGGGTCACCGGCTTCCTCGGCCCGAACGGCGCCGGTAAGACGACCACGCTGCGCATGCTGCTCAACCTGGTCACGCCGACCGCCGGCGAGGCCACCATCGGCGGCCACCGGTACGCCGACCTGGCCGACCCGCTGCGCACGGTCGGCGCGGTGCTGGAGGCGTCCAGCGCGCACAAGGGCCGCACCGGGATCAACCACCTGCGGGTGATCTGCGCGGCCGCCGGCCTGCCCCGCCAGCGGGCCGACGAGGCGCTCGCCCTGGTCGGGCTGACCCCGGCCGCGAAGCGCAAGTTCAAGGGCTACTCGCTCGGCATGAAGCAGCGGCTCGGTATCGCCGCCGCCATGCTCGGCGACCCGCGGGTGCTGATCCTCGACGAGCCGGCCAACGGCCTGGACCCGGAGGGGATCCGCTGGATGCGCGGCTTCCTCAAGGGCCTGGCCAGCGAGGGGCGTACCGTGCTGGTCTCCAGCCACCTGCTCTCCGAGATGCAGTTGCTGGCCGACGACGTGGTGATCATCGCGGCCGGCAAGCTGGTTCGGCAGGGGCCGGTCGAGCAGGTGATCGGCTCGATGACGCACGGCGCCCGGGTCCGGGTGCGCACCCCGCAGGCCGACGAGCTGGTTGCCGCGCTGCGCGAGCAGTCGGCCACGGTGGACGCCGACGGGCAGGGCGCGCTGCTGGTGACGGGGGTCGACGCGCCGACGGTCGGCCGGGTGGCGCTGGCCGCCAAGGTGGAGCTGCACGAGCTGACCACCGAGCGCCCCGACCTGGAAGGGGTATTCCTGGAGCTGACGGCCGGAAAGGCGGAGATCCGATGAACCTGGTCCGTTCCGAGCTGCTCAAGATCCGCACCACCAACACCTGGTGGGTCTTCGCGCTGATCACCGTGCCGCTCTGGGCCCTCGCGCTGCTCTTCAACTGGTTGCAGACCGAGGCCCTGACCAGCGGGAACATCGGCGAGGTGCCGGCCGACCAGGCCGACCAGGTGCAGGCCGTCTCCAGCGCCGACAGCCTGGCCGCCAACCTCTACACGAACGGCCAGTTCTTCGGGCTGCTCATCGTGATGCTGCTCGGCATCGTGGTGGTGACCAGCGAGTTCTTCCACCAGACGGTGACCACCACGTTCCTCACCGCGCCGCACCGCACCGCGGTGATGGTGGCCAAGCTGGTGGCCGCCGGCACGCTGGCACTGCTCTTCTGGGTGGGCACCACGCTGCTGAACCTGATCTTCGCGCCGCTGATCCTGAGCGCGACGGACGTCGGCGCCCAGTTGGGCAGCGGGGCGGTCTGGCGGGCCGTGGCTCTCAACGGGCTGGCCTACCTGCTCTGGTCGGTGCTGGGCGTCGGCCTCGGCGTGCTGATCCGCAGCCAGATCGGCGCCACGGTGACCGGCATCCTGCTCTACCTGGGCGGCGCCATCGGCGCGGCCATCGCGATCGGGCTGCTGGCGGCGCGGTTCGGCGACTGGATCAACCAGCTCCAGCTGCTCGTGCCGTCGCTGGCGTCGTCGCTGATGGTGAGCGGCGCCGAGATCCCGGGCAACCCGCCGCGCTGGGCCGGAGCCGCGGTGCTGATCGGCTACGCCGCGGTGGCCGGGGTGATCGGTGTGCTGACCATCCGGCGCCGCGACATCTCCTGAGTCGGCTACCCGACACGGCCCCGGCCGGTGACCGTCCGTCACCGACCGGGGCCGTCCTGCCTAGCAGGAGTGGACGGGACACGCAGCGTTTGCCGAACTTCTGGCATCTTCTGTGAAACGGACCACCAGCCGGAGGCGAGAATGCCTGCGGCAATCGCACGGCGTAGCCTGGGACCCGTCTCCCGTGCGTACCGAAACGGGCACGGGAGCCAACCGCGTGACATTCACAACCGCGTGAAAGAGGCGATTAGCGGCCGTGTCGACCCAGCAGACTTCGCAGGAGAACCCACTGGCGGGTTTCGGCCCGAACGAGTGGATCGTCGAGGAGATGTACCAGCGCTATCTCGCCGACCCCTCGAGCGTCGACTCGGCCTGGCACGATTTCTTCGCCGACTACCGGCCGGCACCGGGCGCCGCCACCCCGCGCCCCGAGGCCAAGGCCGCCCCGGCCACCCGTCCTGAGCCGGCCGAGCAGCAGGAGGCCGTCGCCACGGTCAGCCAGCAGCCCGCCGCCAAGCCCGCGCCTGCCCCGGCGAAGCCGGCCGCCAAGGCTCCGGAGCCGGCCCCGGCGAAGAAGGCCGCCCCGGCCAAGCCGGCCGCCAAGGCGCCGGCCGTGAGCGCCGCCGGCACCACCCCGCTGCGCGGGGTCGCCGCCAAGATCGTGCAGAACATGGACGCCTCGCTCGCCGTGCCGACCGCGACCAGCGTCCGCGCGGTGCCGGCGAAGCTGCTGGTGGACAACCGCATCGTGATCAACAACCACCTGGCCCGCGGTCGCGGCGGCAAGGTGAGCTTCACCCACCTGATCGGCTACGCGATGGTCCGGGCGCTGGTCGAGCACCCGGAGATGAACAACTCCTTCGCCGAGGTCGACGGCAAGCCGGCGATGGTCCGCCCCGAGCACGTCAACTTGGGCATCGCCATCGACCTGGCCAAGCCCGACGGCTCCCGCAACCTGGTGGTGCCCTCCATCAAGGGCTGCGAGCAGATGGACTTCCGGCAGTTCTGGCAGGCGTACGAGGACGTGGTCCGGCGCGCCCGCCGCAACGAGCTGACCATGGAGGACTACTCCGGCACCACGATCTCGCTGACCAACCCGGGCGGCATCGGCACGGTGCACTCGATCCCGCGCCTCATGCAGGGCCAGAGCGCCATCATCGGCGTCGGCGCCATGGAATACCCGGCCCCCTACCAGGGCATGAGTGAGGCCACCCTGGCCGAGCTGGCGGTCAGCAAGATCATCACGCTGACCAGCACCTACGACCACCGGATCATCCAGGGCGCCCAGTCCGGCGAGTTCCTCAAGGTGATGCACGAGCTGCTGCTCGGCGAGCGCGGCTTCTACGACCAGATCTTCACCTCGCTGCGCATCCCCTACGAGCCGGTGCGCTGGGTGCGGGACGTGGCGGTCGACTCCGAGGGTCAGATCAACAAGACCGCCCGGGTGCACGAGCTGATCCACGCGTACCGGGTGCGCGGCCACCTGATGGCCGACACCGACCCGCTGGAGTTCAAGATCCGCAAGCACCCGGACCTGGACGTCCTCCAGCACGGGTTGACCCTGTGGGACCTGGACCGGGTCTTCCCGGTCAACGGCTTCGCCGGCCGCCAGCGGATGAAGCTGCGCGAGATCCTCGGTGTGCTGCGCGACTCCTACTGCCGCCGCGTCGGCATCGAGTACATGCACATCCAGGACCCGGAGGAGCGGCGCTGGATCCAGGAGCGGATCGAGCGCAAGTACGAGAAGCCCAGCGCGGACGAGCAGAAGCACGTGCTCAACCGGCTCAACGCCGCCGAGGCGTTCGAGACCTTCCTGCAGACCAAGTACGTCGGCCAGAAGCGCTTCTCGCTCGAGGGCGGCGAGTCGCTGATCCCGCTGCTCGGCGAGGTCCTGGAGTGCTCCGCCGAGGGCGGCCTGGACGAGGTCGTCATCGGCATGGCCCACCGGGGCCGGCTCAACGTGCTGGCCAACATCGTCGGCAAGCCGTACGAGAAGATCTTCTCGGAGTTCGAGGGGCACCTCGACCCGCGCTCCACCCAGGGCTCGGGCGACGTGAAGTACCACCTCGGCCAGAACGGCAAGTTCACCACCCCGGACGGCGAGCACGCGGTCAAGGTGTCGGTGGTGGCGAACCCGTCGCACCTGGAGGCCGTGGACCCGGTGCTGGAGGGCATCGTCCGGGCCAAGCAGGACCGGATCGACCTCAAGCTGGAGGGCTACACCGTGCTGCCGCTGGCGGTGCACGGTGACGCCGCCTTCGCCGGCCAGGGCGTGGTCGCCGAGACGCTCAACCTGTCCCAGCTGCGCGGCTACCGCACCGGCGGCACCGTGCACGTGGTGGTCAACAACCAGGTCGGCTTCACCACCGCCCCGGAATACAGCCGGTCCAGCCTCTACAGCACCGACGTGGCCCGGATGATCCAGGCGCCGATCTTCCACGTCAACGGCGACGACCCCGAGGCCGTCGTCCGGGTGGCCCGGCTCGCCTTCGAGTACCGGCAGGCGTTCAACAAGGACGTCGTGATCGACATGGTCTGCTACCGCCGGCGCGGGCACAACGAGGGCGACGACCCGTCGATGTCCAACCCGCAGATGTACCAGATCATCGACTCGAAGCGGTCGGTCCGGAAGCTCTACACCGAGGAGCTCATCGGGCGGGGTGACATCACCGTGGAGGACGCGGAGGAGCTGCTGCGCGACTACCAGTCGCAGCTGGAGCGGGTCTTCAAGGCCACCCGGGACGCCGCCACCACGCCGCGCCAGCTCAGCCGGCCGCGCCGCGAGGACGAGCCGGAGCCGCAGGTCGACACCGCCACCGACGCCGCCGTGGTCAAGGCGATCGGCGAGGCGCACGTCAACCTGCCGGAGGGCTTCACCCCGCACAAGCGGATCCAGCAGCTGCTGGAGCGGCGGCGCAAGATGTCCGTCGAGGGCGGCATCGACTGGGGCTTCGGCGAGATCATCGCGATGGGCGCGCTGCTGCACGACGGGGTCACCGTCCGGCTCGCCGGGCAGGACTCCCGCCGCGGCACCTTCGTCCAGCGGCACGCGTCGGTGGTCGACGCGAAGACCGGCGACGACTACCTGCCGCTGAAGTCGCTCACCGGCGACGGCGAGCGGTCCCGCTTCTTCGTGCACGACTCGCTGCTCTCGGAATACGCGGCCATGGGCTTCGAGTACGGCTACTCGGTGGAGAACATCAACGCGCTGGTTGCCTGGGAGGCCCAGTTCGGTGACTTCGTCAACGGCGCCCAGTCGGTGATCGACGAGTTCATCTCCTCGGGCGAGGTGAAGTGGGGCCAGCGCTCCGCGGTCACCCTGCTGCTGCCGCACGGCCACGAGGGCCAGGGCCCGGACCACACCTCCGGTCGCCCGGAGCGGTTCCTCCAGCTCTGCGCCGAGGACAACATGCGGGTGGCCATCCCGACCACCCCGGCGAGCTACTTCCACCTGCTGCGCCGCCAGGCCCTGTCGCCGAAGCGCAAGCCGCTGGTGGTGTTCACCCCGAAGTCGCTGCTGCGGCACAAGCTCTGCATCTCGCAGGTGGAGGACTTCACCACGGGCACTTTCCAGCCGGTGCTGGCCGACACCGCCGCCCCGGCGCCGGAGCAGGTGAAGCGGGTGCTGCTCTGCTCGGGCAAGGTCTACTACGACCTGTTCCAGGCCCGGCAGGAGCGGGGCGTCACCGACACGGTGATCCTGCGGATGGAGCAGCTCTACCCGCTGCCCGTCGAGGAGGTCCGGGCCGCCCTGGCGCAGTACCCGAACGCCGAGGACTTCGCCTGGGTCCAGGAGGAGCCGGCCAACCAGGGCGCCTGGTCGTTCGTGGCGCTCAACCTGCTGGAGCACCTGCCCGAGGTCCGGCTGCGCCGCATCTCCCGCCCGGCCGCCGCCGCCCCCGCGGTCGGCTCGGCGAAGATGCACGAGGTCGAGCAGAACGCCCTGATCGAGGCGGCCCTCCCCCGCCCGTGACCTGACCGCACCGCCAGCAGGAGGGGCAGCGACCGTACGACGGCCGCTGCCCCTCCTGGCGTGGCGGCCACCTTCCCGCCGAGAGGACGCACATGTACTTCACCGACCGTGGCATCGAGGAACTGGTCGAGCGCCGGGGTGACGAGCAGGTCAGCCTGGAGTGGCTGGGCGAGCGCCTGCGCGACTTCGTCGACCTGAACCCGGAGTTCGAGACCCCGATCGAGCGGTTCGCCACCTGGCTGGCCCGGCTGGACGACGAGGACGACGAGTAGGCCGGCGTCGGCCCGGGTTCAGCGGGCCGCCGCCCCGACCAGGCGCAGGTACCGCTCGACGACCGCCGTCGTCCGCTCGGCGTCGCCGGTGGCCAGCAGGTCGAGCAGGGCGCCGCGCAGCACGGCCAGGCCGAGGGCCGGATCCCCGTCGCCGGTGTCGTCGCCGCCGACCTCGGCCAGCAGCCCGAGCCAGTCCTCCACCGTCTGCCGGGCGAACCCCGTCCACGGCCCGTCCGGCTCGCCTAGCGAGCGGGCGTACGCCTGCACCCAGAGGACCAGCATCGGCCGGTGCGCCGGGTCCACGAGCCAGCCCCAGGTCGTCCGCACCGCCGCCGCGAAGTCGTCGGCGCCGCCCGCCTCCCGGGCCCGCCGGAGCGCCGCCAGCTCGTCGGCCCTGGCCCGGCCGAGCAGGGCACGGACCAGCTGGTCCTTGGAGCCGAAGAGGAAGAGCAGGACCCGGGGGCTGGACCCGATGGCGGCGGCGAGCGGGCGCAGCGACAGCTCGGCCAGCCCGTGCGCCAGGGCGTACCGGTACGCCCGCTCCAGGAGTTCGTCGCGGCGGGCGCTCCCGGGTCGCTCGTGCTGGCTCACAGCGCTACTCTGCCACTGAAACGACTGTTTCAGTAGTGGAGGGGTGTCGATGAGCGCGGAGATCCTCATTCGTCCGCTGGGCCGTCCCGGCGACCTCGGCTGGGTGGTGCTGGCCCACGGCGAGACCTACGCCGCCGAGTTCGGTTGGGACAGCAGCTTCGAGGCGCTCGTGGCGCGGATCGTCGCCGACTACGCCGCCGGCCACGACCCGGCCCGGGAGGCCGCCTGGATCGCCGAACTGGACGGGGAGCGGGTCGGCTGTGTCTTCTGCGTCGCGGCCGACGAGCGGACGGCCCAGCTGCGGATCCTGCTGGTCGACCCCGCGGCCCGGGGACGGCGGCTCGGCGGCCGGCTGGTCGACGAGTGCCTGGCCTTCGCCCGGCGGGCGGGATACGCCCGCATCCGGCTCTGGACCAACCACCCGCTGGTCGCCGCCCGCGGAATCTACCTCTCCCGCGGTTTCCGCCTGGTCCAGGAGGAACCACACCACAGCTTCGGCACCGACCTGACGGGCCAGGTGTACGAACGGGAGCTGGCGCCGGCCGCCGGGTGAGCCGACCGTTGACGCGGACGGCGCCCGTCGCGTCCACTGGAGAGGGAGGCGCAGATGAACCCCGAACCCCGCAAGCCGCCGCAGGACGCCGTGACGGTCCGCCACCTGCGCCTCGGCATCGGATCCGTCGGCATCGCGCTGCCGGTGGTGCTGGTCGTCGGGCACCTGGTCGCGACCCGCCGGCTCACCCTGCTCGACTCACTCAGCGGCTACTACCACACCGAGCTGCGGGACGTCTTCGTCGGCGCGCTCTGCGCCGTCGGGGTGTTCTTGATCGCGTACCGGTACCGCTGGCCGGACGACGCGCTGGGCACCGTCGCCGGGGTGCTGGCGATCGCGGTGGCTCTCTTCCCCACCACGGTGGGCGCGGCGGCCGGCACCACCAGCCAGAGCGACCGGTGGGTCGGCGTGGTGCACCAGGTGGCCGCCGCGGCGCTCTTCGCGCTGCTCGCGGTCTTCTGCCTCGCCCTGTTCACGCGCCCGGACCGGGTCGGGGTGCCGCCGTCCCCGTCCGCCGTGCGGTTCTACCGCGCCTGCGGCGGCGTCATCCTGGTGGCCATCGCCGTCGCCCTGGCGAGCACGCAGCTCCCCGCCGACGTACGGCACACGCTCAAGCCGGTGCTGTGGAGCGAGACGCTCGCCGTCTTCGCCTTCGGGGCGGCCTGGGTGGCGAAGAGCGACGCGCTCTTCCGGGCCGCCGGTGACGGGTCCAAGGACCCGGGCGAGGCGTCCCGCGATCTTGTAGCGTGAGGTCGTGGCGCGCAGCGTGTACCTGACCAGCGTGGGGTCGGGCGGGGGCAAGTCGACGATCGCGCTCGGGCTGGCCGAACTGCTGTCCCGGCAGGTCGAGCGGATCGGCGCGTTCCGGCCGCTGGTCGCCGGTCAGGGGCCCGACCCGATCCTCGCCCTGCTCACCGAGCGCTACCGGGTGCGGCTGCCGCTCGACGAGTTGCACGGCGCGACGTACGCCGAGGCCGCCGCCCTGGTCGCGGACGGCCGCCGGGAGGAGCTGATCGCCCGCATCGTGGCCCGCTACCGGGCGGTCGAGCGGCACTGCCCGGCGGTGGTCGTGGTGGGCAGCGACTTCGCTGACGGGGACGGCGCCGGCCCCCGCGAACTGGCCTTCAACGCCCGGCTGGCGACCGAGTTCAGCAGCGTGGTGGTGCCCGTGGTGGACGGGTTCGGGCAGCCGCCCGAGACGATCACGGCGGCGCTGCGCGGGGCGTACCACGACCTGGAGGACCTGGGCGCGACCGTCGTGGCGGTCATCGCCAACCGGGTGCCCCAGCCAATGACGCTGCCCGAGCTGCCCGTCCCCGCGTACGCCATTCCGGAGGTGCCGACCGTGTCGGCGCCGACGGTGGCGGAGGTGGCGGCGGCGCTCGGCGCCACCCTGCTCGCCGGCGACCAGGCCGCGCTGGAGCGGGACGTGCTCGACTACGTGGTCGGCGCGGCGCACGTGCCCACCCTGCTGGACCACTTCACCGACGGGGCGCTGGTGATCACTCCCGGCGACCGGGACGACCTGCTCGTGGCGGCCGGCGCGGCGCACGTGGCCGGGCAGGTCTCCCTGGCCGGCCTCGTGCTCACCCTCGGCGAACAGCCCGACCCGCGGGCGATGCGGCTGTTCGAAGCGCTGAACACGGGGCTGGCCGTGCTCTCCGTGAGCAGCGACAGCTACGACACCGTCGCGGCGTCCAGCCGGATCGAGGGCCGGCCCAGCGTGGCCAATCCGCGCAAGGTGGAGGCCGCACTGGGCGCCTTCGAGCGCTGCGTGGACACCGTCGACCTGGCCCGCCGGCTGCGGGTCAGCCGGTCGGAGCGGGTCACCCCGCTCATGTTCGAGAACGACCTGATCGACCGTGCCCGGGCGCAGCGCCGGCGGCTGGTGCTGCCGGAGGGCACCGAGGAGCGGATCCTGCGCGCCGCGGAGGTGCTGCTGCGCCGGGGCGTCGCCGACCTGACCCTGCTCGGGCGCCCCGACGAGGTGGCCCGGCGCACCCGCGAGCTGGGCATCGACGTCAGCGACGCGCAGGTGGTCGACCCGGTCACCAGCGAGTGGCGGGACGAGTTCGCCGCCGAGTACGCGAAGCTGCGCGCCCACCGGGGCGTCACCGTCGAGCTGGCGCACGACATCGTGGCCCAGCCCAACTACTTCGGCAGCATGATGGTGCAGACCGGCCGCGCCGACGGCATGGTCTCCGGGGCCACCCACACGACGGCGGCCACCATCCGGCCGGCCTTCGAGATCATCCGCACCGTGCCGGGCGTCTCCGTCGCCTCCAGCGTGTTCTTCATGCTGCTCGCCGACCGGGTGCTCGTCTACGGCGACTGCGCGGTCAACCCCGACCCGGACGCCGCCCAGCTCGCCGACATCGCCACCTCCTCGGCCGACACGGCCGCCCGGTTCGGCATCGAGCCACGGGTGGCCATGCTCTCCTACTCGACCGGCGACTCCGGCTTCGGCGCCGACGTGGAGAAGGTCGCGGCGGCCACCAAGCTGGTCCGGGAGCGCCGGCCGGAGCTGCTGGTCGAGGGCCCGATCCAGTACGACGCGGCGATCGACCCGCAGGTCGCGGCCACCAAGCTGCCGGACAGCCCGGTGGCGGGGCGGGCCACGGTGTTCATCTTCCCGGACCTGAACACCGGCAACAACACGTACAAGGCGGTGCAGCGCTCGGCCGGCGCGGTAGCGGTCGGCCCGGTCATGCAGGGCCTGCGTCGGCCGGTCAACGACCTGTCCCGGGGCGCCACCGTGCCGGACATCGTCAACACGGTGGCGATCACCGCCATCCAGGCCGCCACCGGGGAGTCGGAATGAGCCGGATCCTGGTCCTCAACTGCGGGTCCTCGTCGGTCAAGTACCGGCTGTACGACGGCGACGAGGTCCGCGACAAGGGCACCGTCGAGCGGGTCGGCGAGCCCGGCGGCGGGCCGGCCGACCACGAGAGCACGGTGCGGCAGATCATCGAGGGACTCGACCTGGCGGGGCTGGCCGGAGTGGGCCACCGGGTGGTGCACGGTGGGCGGAAGTTCAGCGCCCCGGTGCGGATCGACGACAAGGTCCTCGCCGCCATCGAGGACCTCGTCCCGCTCGCCCCGCTGCACAACCCGGCGAACCTGGCCGGCATCCGGGTGGCCCGGGAGGCGCTGCCGGACACCCCGCAGGTCGCCGTCTTCGACACCGCGTTCCACCACACGCTGCCCGAGGCCGCCGCCACGTACGCCGTCGACCGGGAGACCGCCGAGCGGTACGGCGTGCGCCGGTACGGCTTCCACGGCACCTCGCACGCGTACGTCTCGCGGCGCACGGCGGAACTGCTCGACCGGCCGTACGGCGAGCTGAACACCATCACCCTGCACCTGGGGAACGGGGCGAGCGCCTGCGCGGTGCAGGGCGGGCGGAGCGTGGCCACCTCGATGGGCATGTCGCCGCTGGAAGGCCTGGTCATGGGCACCCGCAGCGGCGACCTCGACCCGACGATCATCTTCCACCTGCGCCGCGAGGCCGGGATGGGCGTCGACGACATCGACGACCTGCTCAACCACCGCAGCGGCCTGCTCGGGCTGACCGGGGTCAACGACATGCGGGAGGTGCTGGCCCGCCGCGACGCCGGCGACCCCGCCGCCGCGCTCGCCTTCGACGTCTACCGCCGCCGGCTCACCGGGTACGTGGGCGCGTACTACGCCCTGCTCGGGCGGGTCGACGCGGTCACCTTCACCGCCGGGGTCGGCGAGCACGCCGCCCCGGTCCGGGCAGCCGCACTGGCCGGCCTGGACCGGCTCGGCATCGCCGTGGACCCGGCGCGCAACGCCGGCACCGGCGACCGGATCATCTCCCCCGACGGCACCGAGGTCACGGTCTGCGTGGTCACCACCGACGAGGAACGCGAAATAGCCCGCCAGACCCGCGAAGTCCTAACCCCCTGACCCCCGCCCCCCCGAACTCGGTGATCATGAGGTTGGCGGCGACAAACCGGGCGGATCTCGCCGCTAACCTCATGATCAACCCGGGGGTCAGTGGTGGGGTGGGTGGGTTGGGGTCAGCTCAGGGCGAGCCAGGCGATCAGGGCGACCACGACGACGGCGGCGACGCCGGCGCCGACGATCAGCGGCAGGCGGGACGGGGTCTCCGCCGCCGTCGCCGCGCCGTCGGGCGAGTCGACGAAGGCGCGGAACTGCGCGGTGTTGCCACTCGGGTCGGTGTAGTTCTCAGCCATGCGCGTGACCCTAGCGAAGCCGGTCGAGCCGCAGCGTCCCGCCGGGCCGGTGGCGGCGCAGCCCGGTCCGGCCGGTGGAGGCGCGTCGGCCCGGTCGTCTGGGCCGGACCGGCCGCCCGGCCGCCTACCGTGAGGGGGTGAGGGTGCAGCGGCTGGTCGCCGCGCTGCTGGTGGCGCTGGTGGCCGGTTGCGGCCCGGCCGTCGCCGCCACCGACGACCACGTCCCGTCCTTCCGCCCGGCGCCGCCGCGCCCGTACGCCGTGGGCGTGCGCCAGTTCGTCGTCGACCCCGACGGCTCCCGGCCGCTGCCCGTCACCGTCTGGTACCCGGCGGAGCCCACCACCCCGCCCGCCGCGACGAGCGGTGCGGTGTCGGCCGGACCGGTGCCGCGGCCCGACGCGCCGGTCGCCGGCGGGCGGTTCCCGGTGGTCGTGTACAGCCACGGCCTGCACAGTCTCCCCGCGCTGCACGCCCCGTTGACCACCCGCTGGGCGGCGGCCGGGTTCGTGGTGGCCGCGCCGGCCTACCCGCGGACCAACCTGCGGGCACGCGACTTCACCCGTGCCGACGTGCGGAACCAGCCTGCCGACGGCTGGCGGCTGATCCGTCACCTGGTCCGCCTCGACGCCCGGCCCGGCAACCCGCTCGCCGGGCACCTCGCGGTGGACCGGTTCGCCGCCGCCGGGCACTCGGCGGGCGGCTTCACCACGGCCGGCATGTTCACCTCGGGGCACTCGCCCCGGCTGCGCGCCGGCATCGTCATCGCCGGCGGTGGGCTGGCCGGCAGCTTCGCCGGCCCGGTCGCACCCCTGCTGTTCGTGCACGGCGGCGCGGACCCGATCGTGCCGGAGTCGGTCGGCCGGGCCGCGTACGCCCGCAGCCTGGGACCGGCTGCTTTCCTGAGCCTCCCCGGCCAGGGCCACGGCGAGTACCTGACCCCGGGCCGCCCCGGCTTCGCCCAGGTCCTCGCCACCACCACCGACTTCCTCCGGTGGACCCTCTACGACGACCGTCGCGCCCGGGACCGCCTGCCCGCCGACGCCTTCCTTCCCGGCGTCACCATCCTCACCACCCGCGCTCTCTCCCGGTGAGCGCCGGCCCCGCGACGGGGCGGCGGGGTCGGGGGCCGGGGCGGTAGCGTCGCCCGGGTGGACGGGCTGGCCGGGCGGCAACTCGATGCGATCCGCGAGGTGGTCGAACTCGCCGGCGCGGCCGGGATCGCGGTGTGGCTGCGTGGCGGCTGGGCCATGGACTTCCACCTCGGCGCGGTGAGCCGGCCGCACGTGGATGTCGACTGGTACTGCTGGCGGCGTGACGCCGGCCCGCTGGCGGCCCGGCTCGACGGGCAGGGCTGGCGCCCCGATCCCCGGATTCCGGTCGAACTGCAGCTCGACCTGGTGCGGGGCGACGTCGAGCTGAGCTTCGCGTACCTGGACCGGGACCCGGCGGGCCGGGTGGTGGTCGGGGCCGGGCCATGGACCGGCACCCCGCTGCCGGAGGGGATGCTGGACGCCCCGCCGGGCCGGATCGGCCCGCACACCGCGCCGGTGATCAGCGTCGCCGCCCAGATCGAGTTCAAGGAGATGTACCCGGTCTGGATGCCCGGGCGACCCCGCCGCGCCAAGGACGCCGCCGACCTGGTGCGGCTGCGCGGGGGCCGGCCGCCGACCGGTTGAGGCGAACGCGTCACGCTCCGTGCGATGCCGGCCGGTCACCCCGGCGTGCGAGGCACAATCGTGTTCATGCGCCGTCGCCCTGCCGCTCTGATCACCGCCGCCCTGCTCAGCGCGGCTCTGGCCGGCTGCTCGGGCGGGACCGCCCCGGCCGGGCGACCCGCACCCGACGCCCCACCGAAGGCCACCACTCCCGCGCCGCGGGTACCCGCCGGGCACGCCCCCACCGAGAGCTTCGCGGTCGGCGTACGCCAGTTGAAGCTGAACCGCGACGGCGACCGCCCGCTGCCGGTGACCCTCTGGTATCCGGCGAAGGGTGCGGCCGGTGGCGCGCCGGAGCGGTCCGCGCCGGTGGCGGCCGGGCGGTTCCCGGTGGTGCTGTTCAGCCACGGGCTGGGCGCCCGGCCGGAGGACTACCAGGTGCTGCTGACCCGCTGGGCGGCCGCCGGGTTCGTGGTGGCCGCGCCGAAGTTCCCGCACACCGGCGCCGGCGGCGACGGCAACCCGCTCGACGTGCTCAACCAGCCGGCCGACGTGTCGTACGTGCTGACCCAGGTGCTCGCCCTCGACGGCCGGGCGGGCGACCCGCTGCGCGGCCGGCTGGACCCGGAGCGGGTGGCCGCGACCGGGCACAGCGCCGGCGGGGTGACCACGATCGGGCTGTTCACCGCGGGCCGGGACGAGCGCCTGGACGCCGGCATCGTCTTCGCCGGCACGGCGCTCGGCGTCGGCACCGCGTTCGCCGGGGCGGCCGCGCCACAGCTCTTCGTGCACGGCGAGGCCGACGAGGTGGTGGGCTACGCCGCCGGCAAGGCGGTCTACGACGCGGTGCCCTGGCCGAAGGCGATGCTCAGCCTGCCCGACGGCGACCACGGCCGGGCCCTGCTCGGCGACACCCCGGCGCTGCGGGTGGTCGCCGACACCACCGTCGAGTTCCTCCGCTGGACGCTCTACGGCGACGCGGCGGCGAAGAAGCGGCTCCCCGCCGACGCCGCCCGCGGCGGCCTGGCCACCCTGGACGACCACCTCTGACCGGTCGCCCAGGGCGGCGACGCCGGTCAGGCGGTGTGGTCGACGACCACCTTGCCGAAGACGTCGCCCGAGTGCAGGCGGGCGAACGCCTCCTCGATCCGGCTGAACGGCACCACGCGGTCCACCACTGGGCGCACCTCGTGCTCGGCGCAGAACGCCAGGAGCTGGGTCAGCTCGTCGGGGGTGCCCATCGAGGTGCCGAGGATCTCCAGCTGCATGGCGAAGACCCGGCGCAGATTGACCTTGGGCTCGTGGCCGGCGGTGGCGCCGGAGACCACGATCCGGGCCATCGGGGCGGCGGACTTCAGCGAGTGGTCGAAGGTGGCTGCGCCGACCGTCTCGATCACCACGTCGACCCGCTCGGGCAGCCGGGCGCCGGGCTCGACCGCGGTCGCGCCCAGCTCGGTGATCCGCTCCCGCTTGGCGGCGTCTCGGCTCGTCGCGTAGACCCGCTTGCCGAGCGCGACGCCGAGCGCGACGGCCGCGGTGGCCACGCCCCCGCCGGCCCCCTGGACCAGCACCGACTCGCCGTCGCCGACCCGGCCCTTGGTGGTGAGCATCCGCCACGCGGTGAGCCAGGCCGTGGGCAGGCAGGCCGCGTCGATCACGGAGAGGCCGTCGGGCAGGGGCAGCAGGTTCATCCGGGGTACGGCCACCCGCTCGGCGAAGGTGCCGGGGAAGTGCTCGGAGAGGATGGAGACCCCGCGCGGATCGCCCCGGGTGGGCACCACGGGGTAGATGACCACCTTGTTGCCGTCCGGGTCGGTGCCGACCGCGTCGCAGCCGAGGATCATCGGGAGTTGGTCGGCGCCGAGACCCACCCCGCGCAACGACCAGAGGTCGTGGTGGTTGAGCGAACTGGCCCGGACCTGCACGGTGACCCAGTCGTCCTCGGGGTGGGTCGGCTCGGGGCGGTCGCCGACGGTGAGCGCGGCGAGCGGGTTGTCGGCGTCGAAGGCCGAGGCGAAGGCGGCACGCATGATCGGCACCGTAACAAGCTGAGGTCTCGTTAAGAAGGGGACCTTCCCCACAAAAGCCGTGCGGAGGGCCCCCTTCCCTGACGTTCAGCGGCGGGCGACCCCGTCCCGGCGGGCGGCCTCGGCGACCGCCTCGGCGACGGCGGGGGCGACCCGCGGGTCCAGCGGGGAGGGCACGATCGCCTCCGGCGTCAGCGACTCGGCCACCACGTTGGCGATGGCGTCGGCCGCGGCCACCTTCATCCCGTCGGTGATCCGGGTGGCCCGGGCGTCCAGCGCGCCGCGGAACACGCCGGGGAAGGCGAGCACGTTGTTGATCTGGTTGGGGTAGTCGCTGCGCCCGGTGGCGACCACGGCCACGTGCCGGGCGGCCACCTCGGGGTGCACCTCCGGGGTGGGGTTGGCCAGCGCGAAGACGATGCCGCCCGGGGCCATGCCGGCCACCGCCGCCTCGGGGATCTGCCCGCCGGAGACGCCGACCAGGACGTCCGCGCCGCGCAGCGCCTCGGTGATGTCGCCCTGCCGGCCGTCGGCATTGGTGGTCTCGGCCAGCTCGGCCTTGGTCCCGGTCAGCTCGCGGTGCCGGCCGATGATGCCCTTGGAGTCGCAGACCACCACCTGGTCCGGGTTGACGCCCCCGGCGACCAGCATCTTCGTCACCGCCACGCCGGCCGCGCCGGCCCCGCTGACCGCCACCCGCAGGTCGCCGAGCTTGCGGTTGAGCAGGGTGGCGGCGTTGCGCAGGGCGGCCAGCACCACGATCGCGGTGCCGTGCTGGTCGTCGTGGAAGACCGGGATGGACAGCGCCTCGTCGAGCCGCCGCTCCACCTCGAAGCAGCGCGGGGCGCTGATGTCCTCCAGGTTGATCCCGCCGAACGAGGGGGCGAGCGCCCGCACCGTCGCCACGATCTCGTCGACGTCCTGGGTGTCCAGGCAGACCGGTACCGCGTCCACGCCCGCGAACTGCTTGAACAGCACCGCCTTGCCCTCCATCACCGGCAGCGCCGCGCGCGGGCCGATGTTGCCCAGGCCGAGCACGGCGGAGCCGTCGGTGACCACGGCGACGGTGTGCGACACCCAGGTGTAGTCGTCGGCGAGGTCGGGGTCGGCGGCGATCGCCTCGCAGACCCGGGCCACACCCGGGGTGTACGCGAGGGAGAGGTCCTCCCGGCTGGTGAGCGGCACGGTCGAGGCGACGGCCATCTTGCCGCCGAGGTGCAGCCGGAAGACGGGATCAGCGGGGTCCGGGGTGGACGTAGGCATCGGTGACTCCAGGATCTGTCGAGCAGACGGACCGGCCGGCTCGGCGCGCGTGGTCAGCGGCCAGCGGGGCGGCGGTGCGGGGGGTCACCCGGGCACTTTCCGAGCATAGTCAGGCAAGCCGCACCACGATGTGATCGGGGTCATATCGGCTGCGGCCGCCCGGTGACCCGCCCGGGACGCGGCCAGTACCGGGCCACCACCCGGCCCCGCACGTCGGCCACTCCGTACGCCCGGGAGTCGTCGGCGACCAGGTCGTTGTCGCCGTGCAGCCACCAGCCGCCGTCCTGCGGTCGGACCGCGCGCTTGACCACGAGCAGGTCGGGGCGGCTGCGGAAGACCGCCACCACCACGTCGCCGGGGCGGACCGGGCGGCCCCCGGTCCGGACCAGCACGGCGTCGCCGTGTCGCAGGGTCGGGACCATGGACGGCCCGGTGACCAGGACGGGCGACAGCGGACCGCGCAGCCCGGGCGCGGCGGGATCGTTCGCGGCACGCATCGGGGTTTCACCTCCCGCCCGCCGGGGAGCATCTCCAGGAGTAGTGTCGTCTTGGATCATCGCAAACATCCCATGGAGGACCCTGATGCGCCTTCCCCGCATCCTCACGCCCCGGGTGACCGCTAGCGCCCACTGCGACCTGCCGTGCGGCGTCTACGACCCGGCGCAGGCCCGGATCGAGGCCGAGTCGGTCAAAATGATCTGCGAGAAGTACCAGTCGAACACCGACCCCGAGTACCGCACCCGGGCGATCATCATCAAGGAGCAGCGCGCCGAGCTGGTCAAGCACCACCTCTGGGTGCTCTGGACCGACTACTTCAAGCCGCAGCACTTCGAGAAGTACCCGCACCTGCACCAGCTCTTCAACGAGACCACCAAGCTCGCGGGCTCCGCGGGCGCCAAGGGCGCGACGGACCCGGCCATCGCCGACCAGCTCCTGCAGAAGATCGACGAGATCTCGAAGATCTTCTGGGAGACCAAGCAGGCGTGAGCCTGCCCGCCCAGGCACCGACGATCCGGCCGGCGCGTCCCGAGGACGTGCCGGCCGTCGTCGCGATGGTGCACGAACTCGCCGACTACGAGCGCGCCCCCGAGCAGTGCCACCTCACCGAGGAGCAGCTCACCGCAGCTCTTTTCGGCCCCGCGCCGGCGCTGTTCGGGCACGTCGCGGTCGATCCCGCCGACCAGCCGATCGGCTTCGCCCTCTGGTTCCTCAACTTCTCCACCTGGGAGGGCGTGCACGGCGTCTACCTGGAGGACCTCTACGTCCGGCCGGCCGCCCGCGGCACCGGCGCAGGCCGGCTGCTGCTCGCCACCCTCGCCGCGATCTGCGTCGAGCGCGGCTACCGGCGGCTGGAGTGGTGGATGATCAACTGGAACCCGGCCGGCCGCTTCTACGCCGCCATCGGGGCCGCGCCGATGGACGAGTGGGTGCCGTACCGGCTGGCCGGGAAGGCGCTGCAGGAGCTCGCCGCGCAGGTGACGGCCGCCCCCACGCAGCCGGACGCCTGACCGGGTAGAGTCCCGCACCGGGGGGATGAGGCGTGACTCAACTGACCGGCCAGCCGACGACGAACGACGACGTCGTGCACCTCACGGTGCCCGCCGACGGCGGCTACCTGGGCGTGCTGCGCACCGCCACCGCCGGTCTCGCGGCCCGGCTCCAGTTCGCCCTCGACGAGATCGAGGACCTGCGCATCGCGGTCGACGAGGCGTGCGCCATGCTGCTCGCCATCGCCACCCGCGACGCCGAGCTGGAGTGCCGCTTCGCGGTCACCGAGGACGCGCTCACCGTCGAGGTGACCGTGCCGACCGTGCGGGGCGCCACGCTCCCCTCGGAGTCGTCCTTCGCCTGGAAGGTGCTCACGGCGCTGACCACCGCGGCGGCCGCCCGGGCCGCCGACGGCCGGGCCACCATCTCCCTGCTCACCCGCCGCGCCTCCGGCTACTGACCGTCCCGCGCCGGCGCGGCTCAGTCGAAGCCGAGCGCCCGGTTGGTCGGGGTGCTGACCAGCAGGCCGGTGACGCCGAGGCCGAGCACCATCAGCGGCACGCCCAGCCAGCCCAGGCCGCCCTGGATCATGTACCAGCCGACCGGCAGCAGCATGAGCTGGAGCACGATGGCCGGTGCCCGGGCCCCGGACCGGCGACGGGCCAGCGCACCGCCGAGCGCCCAGAGCGCGGCCGCCCCACCGACCGCGAACGCGGTCACCAGCAGCGCCGAGGTCAGGTCGTTGGTGCGCGCCGTCAGGTCGGACCAGATGAGCCACGCCGCGACCAGGCCGAGCGCCACCGCCTCGGCGCGCAGCAGGAGCACCGCCCAGCGGAGCGTGCCGGGGACCGGGCCGGAGTCGATCGTCACGCGCGACACGATACCCGTGGGTAGGCGCGGTACAGTGCCGCCCATGCGGGCCGTCCTGGTGGTCAATCCGAAGGCCACCACCACCAGCGAGCGCAGCCGGGACGTGCTGGTCCGGGCGCTGCGCAGCGAAGTCGACCTGTCGGTGCGGTACACCCGCCGACGGGGCCACGCCATGGACCTGGCGCGCGAGGCCGCCCAGGAGGGCGTCGACCTCGTGGTCACGCTCGGCGGCGACGGCACGGTCAACGAGGTGGTGAACGGCCTGATGGCCGCCGAGCCGCCGACCTTCCGCACCGGGCCGACCCCGGCGGAGCGGCTGCCGGCGCTGGCCACCGTCCCGGGCGGCTCGACCAACGTCTTCGCCCGGGCCCTCGGCCTGCCGCGGGAATGGCCGGACGGGACCAGCATGATCCTGGAGGGGCTCCGGCTGGGCCGGTCCCGGACCATCGGGCTGGGCCGGGCGGACGACCGCTACTTCACCTTCTGCGCGGGCTTCGGCATCGACGCGGCCGTCATCCAGCGGGTCGAGCGGGCCCGCAAGCGGGGCCGGGTCTCCACCCCGGCGCTCTACTTCCGCTCCACGGTGAGCCAGTACTTCCTCGCCTCGGACCGGCGGCACCCGGCCATCACGCTGGAGCGCCCCGGGGAGGCGGCCGAGGCCGACCTGGGCACGGTCATCATCCAGAACACCGCACCGTGGACCTACCTGGGCGACCGGGAGATCAACCCGAACCCGGAGGCGTCGTTCGACCTGGGCCTCGACGTGCTCGCGATGCGTCAGCTCAAGGTGGCCAGCACGGCACGCACGGTGACCCAGTTCTTCGCCCGGCAGCCCGATCCGCACGGCCGACAGGTGCTCCGGCTGCACGACGTAGCGGAGTTCACCCTGCTCTCGGCCCGTCCGCTGGCCTTTCAACTGGACGGCGACTACCTCGGCGAGCGGGAAAAAGTCAGATTCGCATCCGTGCCCGCCGCACTGAGAGTAATCTGCTAGGTCTCGGGTACTCCCGTCGGTTGACGCGGGCCCTTCACCGCATCCGGCGGTGGCCGCCACACCGAGGGAAGGTTGCCGGAAATGTCAGCAACGTCACGCAGACCGTACTATATTGATCCTCGACTGTGGCACGCCGGGTAACCAGAGCGCTCTGAAACCCGGACAAAAGGGTGGTGAGCCCGCTCACTGTTCGGAGTTTTTCCGAGCGTCACCCTTGACATCGCGACAGTTCGTGAAAGTATTCACAAGCGAAGTCGTGTTACCGGGACATTGCCTGGATATGCTCGGCAGGTTGAGCTGTTCCAGCAGGTCCACGGGCCCGCAAGCCTGCTCACGCAGCGCCGAATTGATGGATGCTGACCGTCACCGATCGGCAATGCGGACGCATATAGGAATAGCAACGAAGCGTATTTGGCCACCCACTTAAGAATGAGGAGTGTTGCCGCCATGGACTGGCGCCACGATGCCGTCTGCCGCGACGAGGACCCGGAGCTGTTCTTCCCGATCGGGACGTCCGGCCCGGCCCTCCTGCAGGTGGAGCAGGCCAAGGCCGTCTGCCGGCGCTGCCCGGTGACCGACCACTGCCTCCAGTGGGCGCTGGAGTCCGGTCAGGACGCCGGCGTCTGGGGCGGGATGAGCGAAGAGGAGCGCCGCGCGGTGAAGCGCCGCGGCGGTCTCCGGGTGCTGCGCGCTCACTCCGCCTGATTCGCACGCACGCTGCACGCCCCGGCCGGACACCGGCCGGGGCGTTCTGCTGTCCGGAGCACATGGCTTCCGACTACCCCGGCGCCCACCCTGATTGATCATGAACGCGACCGGCGTCACACCGCGCTGCCGACCGGCACCGCGTCGACCCGCCGCAGCACCAGGTCGGCGAGTTCGGGCAGGTCGGTCAACGGGTCGGCGACCGCCACCGCGCCGGCCCGCTCCGCCGTCGCGCGGACCGCGTCGTGGAACAGCCCCGGGGCCAGGAAGTAGGCGGCCACCGCCACCCGGCGGGCGCCCGCCGCCCGCAGCCGGGACACCGCGACACCGGCCCCCGGGGGCGCCGCCGAGGCGTACGACACGCGGCAGGGCACGCCCAACTCGGCGCCGAGCGCCGCGGCCACCCGCCCCACCGAACCCCGTGCCCGGGGATCCCGGGTGCCCGCCGCGGCCAGCACCACGGCGTCGAAGCCGCCCGGCTGCGCCTCGGCCAGCCGGCGGCGCAGCCCGGCCAGCAGCCGGCCGTCCACCACCCCGTCCGCGGGCCCCAGCACGTCGGTCACCCGTACGTCGATCGCCGCGCCACCCGCGCGGGCCGCCGCCACTGCCGCCGGGACGTCGACCTTCCGGTGGTACGCGGCGGTCAGCAGCAACGGCACCAGCACCGCCCGGGGGTGACCGGCGGCGGCCAGGTCCCGCAGCACCGCGGCGGGACCGGGCTCGGTGTGGTCCAGCCAGCTCGGCAGCACCGGGACGCCGGGACGGGCGGCCGCCACGGCCCGGGCCAGCGCCCGGATCGCCGCGGCCGCCCTCGGATCCCGACTGCCGTGCGCGACCAGCACCACCGGCGGCTCGCCGGTCAGGTGTGCAGGCCGCACTCGGTCTTCTCGAACATGGCCCAGCGGCCCGCCCGCGGGTCCTCCCCCGCCCTGGTGCGGCGGGTGCAGGGCCAGCAGCCGATCGAGCCGTAGCCCCGGGCGAACAGCTCGTTGACCGGAATGTCGTAGCGGGCGACGTAGGCGTCCACGTCCCGCTGGCTCCAGGCCGCGATCGGGTTGACCTTGACCTTGCCGCGCCGCGCGTCGAAGGCCACCACCGGAGTGTTGGCCCGGGTCGGCGACTCGTCCCGGCGCAGCCCGGCGGCCCAGGCGTCGTAGCCGGTCAGCGCCCGCTCCAGGGGCTCCACCTTGCGCAGCTGGCAGCAGTCGTCCGGGGACTTGCTGAACAGCCGGGGGCCGTACTGGCCGTCCTGCTGTCCGACGGTCATCCGGGGTCGGATCGAGCGCACGGTCACCGGCAGCCGCCGGGCCACCTCGTCGCGGACCTTGAGCGTCTCGGGGAAGTGCAGGCCGGTGTCGAGGAAGACCACATCGACCCCGGGGGCCACCCGGGAGACCAGGTGGGCCAGCACCCCGTCGGCCATCGAGCTGGTCACGCAGAACCGGTCGCCGAAGGTCTCGGCGGCCCAGCGGGCGATCTCCAGCGCCGGCGCGCCCTCCAGCTCGCGGCCGGCCTGTTCGGCCAGCGCGCGCAGCTCCTCCGGGTCGCGCCGGGCCGGGTCGGCCGGGGCCGGCCCGCCGATCCCGACCAGGCCCAGGCCGGCGGCGGAACGCAGCGCGCTCATCGGGTCACCGCCCGGCTCAGCAGGCCGGTGAACCTGACGGTGAAGACCCGGGCGCAGGCGTGGCACTCCCAGGCGCCGTGCCCGGCCTCGTGCGGCCGCAGGTCCTCCTCCCCGCAGTACGGGCAGTAGAGAGGCGCAGATCGGGCATCGCTCATCGCAATTCCTCCTCGTCGACCCTGATCACCCAGTTGGCGAAGCTCTCGCCCTCGCTCCGGCCGGCCAGGTAGCGGCGGGCCAGCCGTTCCACGTACTCCGGAAGCTCCTCGGCGGTGGTCTTCAGGCCGCGCAGCTTGCGGCCGAAGCCGGCGGTCTGCCCGGCGGCCATGCCCAGGCCGCCGCCGAGGTGCACCTGGAAGCCCTCCACCTGCCGGCCGTCCGGCCCGACCACGAGCTGGCCCTTGAGGCCGATGTCGGCCACCTGGGTGCGGGCGCAGGCGTTCGGGCAGCCGTTGAGGTGGATGGAGATGTCCGCGTCGAAGTCGCGCAGCCGCTCCTCCAGCCGGGCCACCAGCTCCTCGCCGCGCCGCTTGGTCTCGACGATGGCGAGCTTGCAGAACTCGATGCCGGTGCAGGCCATGGTGCCCCGCCGCCAGGCCGAGGGCCGCGCCTCCAGCCCGATCCCGCGCAGCTCCGCCACCAGCGAGTCGGTCCGTTCCGGCGCCACGTCGAGCACCAGCAGCTTCTGGTACGGGGTGAGCCGCACCCGGCCGCTGCCGTGCGCCTCGACCACGTCGGCCAGCCGGGCGAGCTGGGTGCCCGAGACCCGGCCCACCACCGGGGCGGCGCCGACGTAGTTGCCGCCGTCGCGCTGCGGGTGCACGCCGATGTGGTCGACCGGCTTCTCCGGCAGGGTCGCGGTCGGGCCGTCGAGCAGCGCCCGGCCCAGGTATTCCTTCTCCAGCACCTCGCGGAACTTCGCCACGCCCCAGTCGGCGACCAGGAACTTCAGCCGCGCCCGGTTGCGCAGCCGGCGGTAGCCGTAGTCGCGGAAGATGCCGACCACCCCGGCCCAGACGTCCGGCACCTCGGCCAGCGGCACCCAGACGCCGAGGCGCTTGGCCAGCATCGGGTTGGTGGACAGCCCGCCGCCCACCCAGACGTCGAAGCCGGGACCGTGGTCCGGGTGCTCGACGCCGAGGAAGGCGATGTCGTTCGCCTCGTAGGGGGTGTCGACCAGCCAGGAGATCGAGGTCTTGAACTTGCGGGGCAGGTTGGAGTACGCCTTGTCGCCGACGTACCGGCGGACGATCTCGTCGATCGCCGGCGAGGGGTCGAGCACCTCGTCCCGGGCCACCCCGGCGACCGGGCTGCCCAGCACGACCCGGGGGCAGTCGCCGCACGCCTCGGTGGTCTGCAGGCCGACCGACTCCAGCCGGCGCCAGATCTCCGGCATGTCCTCGACCCGGATCCAGTGGTACTGGATGTTCTGCCGGTCGGTGATGTCGGCGGTGTCCCGGGCGAACTCGCGGGAGATGTCCGCGACCACCCGGAGCTGGGCCAGGCTCAGCTCACCGCCGTCCACCCGCACCCGGAGCATGAAGAACTCGTCCTCCAGCTCGTGCGGCTCCAGCACGGCCGTGCGCCCGCCGTCGATGCCCGCCCTGCGCTGGGTGTAGAGGCCCCACCAGCGGAACCGGCCGCGCAGGTCCTGCGGGTCGATCGAGGCGAAGCCCCGGTGCGCGTAGATGTTCTCGATCCGGGCCCGCACGTTCAGCGGGTCGTCGTCCTTCTTGATCCGCTCGTTGGGGTTGAGCGGCTCGCGGTGACCGAGCGCCCACTGCCCCTCACCACGGGGCCGGCGGGGGGCGCGTGCGGCCGGCGCCGGGGTGTCGGGCCGGGTCGTGGTGGTGCTGCTGACCGCCATCGAGGCGTCCTCCGTTGTCTGCTGTGCCTGGAAGCGCGGACGCGGCGGCCGGCCCTGGATGAGGGCCGAGGACGGCGATGTCGATGACGGCCGGCGCGGAACGCGCCCGAGACGGATGGGTCGGGCGTCGTCAGTTGGCCGGACAGATCGCGCTGCGGACGCGGCCGTAATCGACGTGGCGGCGGGCCACGAAGCGGCGGATGACAGCGGCGGTCATAGGCCTCATGCTCCCACAGCCGCCGATGACCGGCCAATGACCGAGTGTGTGATCCCACATCACGGGCAGCGGCGGGCCATCGACCCCGTTGATCGAATCCACCGCGCCCAGGGGAGGAGACAAATCGGCGGACCGGCACGGCGGACGCCGCCGCCGTGTGACGCTGCGGAATGTGAACCCGCCCGCCGAGTCCGAACGGTCCCGCGACCGTCGGGGTTGGCTCGTCTGGGCGGCCCCCGGCCTGCTCACCCTGGTGGTCACCCTCGCCGGGATCGGCCACGCGCAGCCGTGGCGGGACGAGCTGGCGACCTGGAGCGCCGCCACCCGCCCGGTCCCCGACCTGGTCCGGCTGGCCGGCACCATCGACGCCGCGACCGGGCCGTACTACCTGCTCATGCACGGCTGGACCGCGCTCGCCGGGACCTCGCCGACCGCGCTGCGGCTGCCGTCCGCGCTCGCCATGACCGGGGCCGCCGCCCTCACCGCCCGGCTCGGCGCCCGGCTGGTCGGTCCCCGGGCCGGGCTGCTCGCCGGGCTGCTCCTCGCCGTGCTGCCGGCCACCTCCCGCTACGGTCAGGAGGCCCGCCCCTACGCCCTGGCCACCCTGCTCGCCGTGCTCGCCACCCTGCTGCTGGTCGGGGCGCTGCGCCGGCCGACGTGGCGGCGCTGGACCGGGTACGCCGTGGCCGTCGCCGCGCTCGGGCTGCTCCACCTGATCGCCCTCACCCTGCTCGCCGCGCACGCCCTCGTGGTGCTGCTGGCCACCGTGCGCGCTCCCGCGACGGCCGGGCTCGACCCGCCCCCCGATCCGACGGGGCCGGGCGGCCGGCGCGGCGTGCTGTGGCGGTGGCTGGTGGCGCTGCTCCCGGCGGTCGTGCTGGTCGCGCCGCTGGTGCTGCTGGCTCGGGGCCAGCGCGGCCGCCAACTCGACTGGGTGCGCCTGGTCCGCGTCGACGACCTGGCCGCGCTGCCCGGCGCGCTGGCGCAGAGCGGGGTGGTGGGCGGCCTGCTGCTCGGGCTCGCCGCGCTCGGCGCGGCCCGGCTCGGCCGCCGGGCGCTGCTGCCGGGGGCCGCGGTCCTGCTGCCGGTGCTGCTGCTCTTCGCCGCCGGCACAGCGGTGCCGCTCTGGGTGACCCGCTACCTGATCTTCACGGTGCCGTTCGCCTGCCTGCTGGCCGGTGCGGCGCTGGCCGGTGTACGCCTGGCGCCCGCGCTGGCCGTGGTGGCCCTGGCCGGCCTGCTCGGGCTGCCCGACCAGGCGGCGCTGCGGCGCACCCACGAGTGGCCGCGGAGCGCCCCGGTGGACTACGCGGGCGTGGCCCGGGTGGTCGCCGAGCACGGGCAGCCGGGCGACGCGATCGTCTACTCGCCCCGGGACAGCTGGCTCTTCCCGGACCTCGGCCTCGCGTACCACCTGGGAGCGCGGCGGCCGCGCGACGTGCTGGTGGTGCGCGACCAGCGGCAGCGCGCGGACCTCTGGGCCGCGGAGTGCGAACGCCCGGCGGAGTGCCTGGCCGGCGTGGATCGGGTCTGGCTGGTGGTCACCGGCCGGCGCGCCGACCCGCTGGCGGCGGTGCCCGGCGCCAAGGGCGACGCCCTGCGCGACGCCTTCACGGTCCGCCAGGTCTGGCCCCGCCCCGGCCTCACGGTCGCCCTCCTCACCCGGTGACCCGCCTCCCGCCCCGGGTGCGGGCGCGATCAGCCCGCGAGGCGGTCGGCGGTGCCGCGGGCCAGGGGAACGACCAGCATGGCCTCGGTGCCGCCCTCGGCGCCGTTGCGCAGCTCGATGGTGCCGCGCAGCTCGCCGGTGACCAGCGCCCGGACGATCTGGAGGCCGAGGTTGCCGCCCTTCTCGGCGTCGAACTGCGCGGGCAGGCCCCGGCCGTTGTCGGCGACCGAGACGTGCAGTTGCTTGCGGAACCGGTGCGCGGTCACCACGACCGCCGGCTCCGGCGCACCCTCGGGGCCGGGCGCGCACTCCTCGCCGGCCGGCGGGAAGCCGTGCTCGACGGCGTTGAGCAGCAGCTCGTTGAGGACCATCACCAGCGAGGTGGCGATCTCGGCGGGGAGCACGCCGAAGCTGCCCTGGCGGCGCATGCCGACGGACACCTCGGTGGCCGCCACCTCGGTGGCCGCGCTGGCCACCCGGTCGACGATGCCGTCGAACTCGACCGCCTCGTCGCTGGACATGGAGAGCGTCTCGTGGACCAGCGCGATGGAGGCGACCCGGCGTACCGACTCCTCCAGGGCGACCCGGGCCTCGGGCATGGCGACCCGGCGGGCCTGGAGGCGGAGCAGCGCGGCGACCGTCTGCAGGTTGTTCTTCACCCGGTGGTGGATCTCCCGGATGGTGGCGTCCTTGGTGATCAGGGCGCGGTCGCGACGGCGTACCTCGGTGATGTCGCGGACCAGCACCAGCGCGCCGATCGGCACGCCCGCGGGCATCAGCGGCAGCGCCCGGGTGAGCATGGTGGCGCCCCGGGCGTCGATCTCCCGCCGGGGCGGGGCCTCGCCGCGCAGCGCGGCGAGCACGGCGTTGCCGGCGTCGGTGCCCTCCAGCGGGTCGGTGGCGAGCCGGCGGTGCAGCTTGGCCAGGTCCTCCCCCACGAGGTGGGAGGCGTAGCCCAGCCGGCGGTACGCGGACTGGGCGTTGGGGCTGGCGTAGGTGACCTTCCCGTTGGCGTCGAGCCGGACCAGGCCGTCGCCGACCCGGGGCGCCGAGGTGGTCTCGCCCGGGTGCCGGGGCGGCGGGAAGGTGCCGTCGGCGATCATCTGGGCGAGGTCGTCGGCGGTGGTCAGGTAGTTGAGTTCGAGCTGGCTGGGCGTGCGCGCGGTGGAGAGGTTGGTGTCCCGGCCGACCACCGCCACGACCTCGCCGGACTCCCCGTCGGCGGTGCGCAGCCGCACCGGGATGGCCTCGTGCCGGGCGGGCACGTCGCCGTACCAGACCGGGTCACCCTCCCGCCAGATCCGGCCCTGCCGGTGGGCGACCTCCAGGTGCGCCACCTCGGGCCCGCCGACGATCCGGCCGACCTGGTCGTCGAGGTACGCGGTCGGCGCGGTCGTCGGGCGGACCTGGGCCACGCAGAGGAACGTGCCGTCACCGTCGACCGGCACCCAGAGCAGCAGGTCGGCGAAGGACAGGTCGGAGAGGAGCTGCCAGTCGCCGGCGATCCGGTGCAGGTGGTCGATGTCGGCCGGCCGGAGCGAGGTGTGCTCCTCGGCGAGGTCACGGAGGGTGGACACGCTGAACAGCGTGCCACGCCGCGCCTCACATCGTCGCCGTGACCTTCTTCAACCCGCGCGGGGCGTCCGGGTCCTCGCCGCGGGCCAGGGCCAGGGCCAGGGCGAGCCGCTGGAGCGGCAGGATGTCGAGCAGCGGGGCGTACCGCTCGTCGACCTCGGGCACGGCCATCCGGGCGGTCGCCTCGACGTCGGCGGAGCCGACCACCACGACGTCGGCGCGGCGCTCGCCGAGCCGGGGCAGCACCTCGCGCATCGACTGCCCGCCGGGGCCGGAGCCGACCACGGCGAGGACCGGCACGTCGGGGTCGGTCATGGCGAGCGGGCCGTGCAGCAGGTCGGCGCCCGAGAAGGCGAGCGCCGGCAGGTAGGAGGTCTCCATCAGCTTCAGCGCCGCCTCGCGGGCCGTCGGGTAGGCGTAGCCCCGGCCGGTGGTGACGAGCTGGCCGGCGAACCGGTAGCGGGGTGCGAGCCGGGCCGGGGTGTCGTCGGAGAGGGTGCGTTCGGCCAGCTCGGGGAGGCGGGCGAGGGCGGCCCGCTCCTCGGCGGGAAGCACGCCGTCGCCGGCGCGTACCCCCTCGACGAGCATGAGCAGCGCAAGCAGCTCGGCGGTGTAGGTCTTGGTGGCGGCGACGGCCCGCTCGTGCCCGGCGGCGACGTCGACGCTCAGCTCGGCGGTGCCCACCAGCGGCGAGTCGGGGTTGTTGGTCACGGCCAGGGTGAGCGCGCCGGACTCCCGGGCCACCCGCAGCACCTCGGCCAGGTCGGGCGAGCCGCCGCTCTGGCTGACCCCGACCACCAGGGCGTCGGAGAGGTCGGGCCGGGCGCCGAAGACGGTGACGGTGCTGGGTGAGGCGAGCCCGGCGGGCAGGCCGAGCCGGATCTCGGTGAGGTAGGCGGCATAGAGCGCCGCGTGGTCGGAGGTGCCCCGGGCGGTGAAGACCACGTGGCGGGGGCGGCGCTCGGCGATCACCGCCGCGACCCGGGCGATCGCCCCGGCGTGCTCGGCGGAGAGCAGGCGGTCGTAGCCGGCCGGCTGCTCGTCGATGTCGGCGGCCATCCCGGCCCCTGGACGCGTCACGGAAGACCCCTTCCTGCGCGATTGCCGCGCGTTCGGTGCTCAGTCTTGCACCTTTCGGCGGTCACGAGCAACGGAACGAACAGTAGTGCGCAGTGGATCACCATCCGGGGGCATGATCCCCTAGGCTTGCCCGGCTGGCGGACCGCACCACCCGAGAGGACGACGTGCCCGAGGACGACCCCGCGCTCTCCGCGGAGGAGGAGCTCGCGCTGGCCCGGCTGGCGCTGGCCGAGGGGGACCTCCGGCACGCCGCCGACCACGTCGCCGCCGCCCTCGTCCAGGCCCCAACGCTGCCCGAGGTGCACGAGACGCTCGCCCGGCTCGCCGCGGCCAGCGGCGGCGACCTGGACCTCTTCCCGCTCGGCCACCACGCCTTCGTGGGCGCGGTGGTGGCCCGCGCCCACCTGCTCGCCGCCGCCGGCCACCCCGCCGAGGGGCTCGACCTGCTGGCCGCGGCCACCGGCTACGCCCCCGCCGCCGACTGGGCCGCCGTGCCCTGGGTGACCGCCCCCGACCTGCCCGAACGGCTCGACCCCGAGCGCACCGCCCGGATCCTCATGCAGGTCTGCGCGGCCGCGCCCGACCCGGTCCCCCGCCGGCTGCGCGACCCGCTGCGCCCGTACCTCGCGCTGGCCCGCAACGCGGTCGCCGTGCACCCCGCCCACCCGCTGCTGCTGGGCGCCGGGTCCGCGCTGGCCCGGCGCCTCGGCGAGGTCGCCCTCGCCGTCACCTGGGCCTCCCGCGGGGTACGCGCACAGCCCACCAAACTCGGCGAGGTGTGGCTCGGTTACGCCTACCGCAGCGCCGGCCGAACCCGGGACGCGCTCGCCGCGCTGGAACGGGCCGTCGCGCTCGAGCCCGACGACCTGGCGGTCTACGCCGACATCGCCGGCACGCTGGCCGACCACGGCCGGCTCGACGAGGCGCTGGGCTGGATCGACCGGGCCCTGGCCAAGGACCCGACCTTCGACTGCGCCGTGCACACCGCGCACCGGCTGCGCTTCCAGCGCGACGGGGACGTGGCCCACCTGGTGGCCCTCGCCGACTTCGTCCGGGACCACCCCGACGACACCCACGAGCACGGCGACCTGGCCGAGTGCTGCCGCGGCCGCCCCTGGCTCGGACAGGTGACCCCGGCCGGCGGGCCGGTGCTGGACGCGCTGCGCCAGGCACTCGCCGCCGAGGCCGGCGCACCGGTCGCCGTACGCCTCGACGGGCTGGAACCGCCGAGCGCCATGCGGACCGCGGCGGCGGCCGCGCCGGGGCTGGCCGTCGAGGTGTCCGCGGTGGCCGACCCGGACCCGCGCGAACCCCGCCGGGCCACCACCTGCCAGCTCTGGCGGTACGACGGCACGGTGGCCGCACCCACCCTGCCCACTCCCTCGACCGAGGCGGCGGAACGGATCCGGCAACTCGCCCACCCGGCCTGGCCGCACCCGCCCGCCGCGTACGACGCCGCGGTGGGGCTGGCCACCCTGGACCTCGCCGATCTGCTCGCCCTGCTGGTGCACCCGCCGGCCGCGCCGGCCACCGCGCTGGGGCGGGTGCTCGCCGGCCAGGACCCGTCGCTCTGGGTGCGCTGCGTGCAGGTCTGGGCCTGCCTCGGCCTGCTGCACCACCGCACCGACGAGCCCTGGGCGGAGTCCACCCGGCGCCGGATGCTGGTGGAACTGATCTGGGGCGTGGAGGACTGGACCACCGAGGCGGCGCTGTTCGCCCTGGTCACCGCCGCCTGGGTGGACCCGTCGGTGCGGCCCGACGTGGCCCGCGTGGTGGCCGAGCGGCTCGCCGACGTGGCGGCCGTGGCCCGCGAGCGCCGGGTGCCGATCGCGGTGTCCCTGGCCCACCTGGCGCTGGCCACCCCGGAACTCGACCCGGCCACCCGCGCCCTGGCCGACACCCTGATCGCCGGCCCGGCACCGGACGCTCCGGCCGGCCCCGTGCGCCGCCTCTGGCGCCGCCTCACGGCCCTCTTCCGCCGCCGCTGACGCAAAACGGCGCGGCCACGCCGTACCCGAGGACGGGTCGGCGTGGCCGCGACGGGTGGGTCAGGCGACGGGGGCCTTGCCGAGGGCGGCCTCGGCCTGGTCCTCCGGGCTGGCGTCGGCCGGCGGTGCGTCGTTCGCCGAGCGCAGCGGGACCTCCTTGATGAACCAGGCGAGCACCGGGACCGCCACCGTGAAGAAGACCGCCCAGAAGAAGACGTGCGAGATGGCGTCGGAGAGCGCCCCGAGCACGACCTCCCGCACCGGGCCGGTGAGCTCCTTGAGCTTCTCCAGGTTCATGGCGCCACCCTCGCCACCGCCCGCGAAGGCCGGACCGGCGGCGGAGTCGGCGA
Organism: Micromonospora sp. NPDC004540; assembly: GCF_040610095.1. NCBI lineage: Bacteria > Bacillati > Actinomycetota > Actinomycetes > Micromonosporales > Micromonosporaceae > Micromonospora > Micromonospora sp. NPDC004540. The sequence continues at coordinate 67,362 of NZ_JBEXLR010000007.1, read as the reverse complement.
GCCGGTTGGCGAAGATCGCGCCGAAGAGCGAGACGCCGAACGAGCCGCCGATGGACCGGAAGAAGGTGGCCGCGCCGCTCGCCGCGCCCAGATCCTTCTGCTCCACGCTGTTCTGCGCGATCAGCATCGAGGTCTGCATGAGGAAGCCCATGCCGACGCCGAGCACCACCATGTAGAGCGAGGAGACGACCTTGCTGGTGTCCAGGTCGAGCCGGGTCAGCAGAGCCATGCCGGCGGTCATCACCACGCCGCCGGCGATCGGGAAGGCCCGGTAGCGCCCGGTCTTCGTGATGGCCCGGCCGACCACCAGCGAGACCACCAGCATGCCGAACATCAGCGGGAGCAGCAGCAGGCCGCTGTTGGTGGCCGAGGCGCCCTGGACGGTCTGCTGATAGAGCGGCAGGAAGTTCATGGCGCCGAACATGGCGAAGCCGAGCAGGAAGCCGATCACCGAGATGAGGGCGAAGTTCCGGTTGGCGAACAGGGCCAGCGGCAGGATCGGCTCGGGGGCGCGCCGCTCGACGAGACCGAAGGCCACCAGGGTGACCAGCGCGAGCGCGGCGAGGCCGAGGATCTGCGGCGAGGCCCAGTCGTACTCGTTGCCGCCCCAGGTGGTGACTAGCACGATCGCGGTGATGCCGACGGAGAGCAGCGCGGCGCCCAGCCAGTCGATCTTGTGCTCGGTGCGGTACTTCGGCAGGTGCATGGTGGTGGCGAGGACCAGCAGGGCCACGCCGCCGAGCGGCAGGTTGACGTAGAACGCCCAGCGCCAGGAGAGGTGGTCGGTGATGAAGCCGCCGACCAGCGGGCCGGCCACCATGGCGATGGCCATGATGCCGGCGATCATGCCCTGGTAGCGACCCCGCTCGCGGGGCGGCACCAGGTCGCCGATGATCGCCATGACGCCGACCATCAGGCCGCCGGCGCCGAGGCCCTGGACGGCCCGGAAGGCGATCAGCTCGATCATCCCGGTGTCGACCCCGCCGAAGAAGCCGGACCCGGACATGCCGCAGAGCGCGGAGCCGACCAGGAACACGACCACCGAGGTCAGGAAGACCGCCTTGCGGCCGTAGAGGTCACCGAGCTTGCCCCAGATCGGGGTGGAGACCGTGGTGCCCAGCACGTACGCGGTGACCACCCAGGTGAAGTGGTCGGCCCCGCCGAACTCGAAGACGATCCGCGGCAGCGCGGTGCTGACGATCATGTTGTCGAGCATCGCGAGCATCATCGCGATCATCAGGCCGAAGAGGACGACGCGGACGTTCGGCCTCGCCGCCACCTGGGCTGGTTGACTCATGGGTAAGCTCCCCCGAAGATCTGTGACCAACTTACTTGCCGTCCGGCTAGTTACCCTACTAGCCGGACGGTAAGTTGGTCAGTAGATACCGTCAAGCGAATTGGGGAACACGGGTGAGGGAGAGCACAGGCGGCACGCGGCAACGCATTCAGGCCGTCGCGCTGGAGCTCTTCACCGAGCAGGGGTACGAGAAGACCTCGCTCCGGGAGATCGCCGAGCGCCTCGGCGTGACCAAGGCCGCCCTCTACTACCACTTCAAGAGCAAGGACGAGATCGTCAGCAGCTTCGTCGACGACCGGCTGCGCCGGATGGACGAGCTGATCGAGTGGGCCGGCAGCCAGCCGGCCACGCTGGCGACCCGGCGCGCGCTCATCGGCCGCTACGCGGACGCGATGTTCGCCGGTGAGCTGCCCGCGGTCATGCGGTTCTTCGAGCAGAACCAGACGGTGCTCAAGAGCCTCGCCGCCGGGCAGCAGATGCGCGACCGGATGATGCGGCTGGCGTACGAGCTGTGCCGGGGCGACGACTCCCCCGCCGCCCAGCTGCGCGCCGCGCTGACCCTGTTCGCCGTGCACACCAGTTGGTTCGCGGTCCGCACCCCGGGCATCAGCGACGACGAGCGCAAGAAGATCGCCCTCGAGGTGGCCGACGAACTGCTGGCCAGGATCGCCGACGCCGGCTGACCCGGGGGCCGCGCGGCGGCCGGCGGGCCGGGGTCAGGCGGAGGGCGTCAGGTCCAGGCGCAGGCCGAGCAGCTCCACGCCGGGCACCGGGGTCCAGTCCTTCTCCGGCGCCCGCACGAAGCCCAGCCGCCCGTAGAGCCGCTGCGCCACGGCGGCCATCCCGCTGCGTACGCAGATCACCACGGCCGAGCAGCCCAGCTCGGTGGCGCGCGCCAGGCACGCCCCGACCAGGGCCGCCCCGGCGCCCCGGCCCTGCGCGCCCGGGTCGACGGCGAGCATCCGGAACTCGGCCTCGCCCGGGCCGGCCAGCTCGGCGTAGGGGGTGCCGGGCAGCACGAACGTCACGGCGCCCAGCACCTCGCCGGTGGACTCGTCGGCGGCGACCAGCACCTCGCCGGTCCCCGCCCGGGTTGCCACGTCGGCGAGCACCGCACCGTAGCCGGTCTCGCCCTTGAGCTGCCCGTCGGCCTCGTACGCGGCGACCGTCAGGCGGGCCACCGCCGGGAAGTCGGCCGGCTCCGCGCGACGGACCAGCAGCCCGCTCAACCGATCACCGCGATCAGGTCGCCGTCCTGCACGACGTCGCCCTCGTTGACCGCGATCCGCTGCACCACGCCGTCGGACTCGGCGATCACCGGGATCTCCATCTTCATCGACTCCAGGATCACCAGGGTGTCGCCCTCGGACACGGTGTCCCCGGCCGACGCGACGACCTTCCAGACGTTCGCCACCATCTCGGCGCGGATCTCCTCGGCCATCTCCAGGCCCTCCCTCTCCACCGGCGTTCCTGCGAACGGTATCCAATCATGACGCCGGTCACGCCCGGGCACCGCGCGCCGGCACGCCGGGTTCCGGCCCCACCGGTCCCCGGGCGCCGCCGTCGGCACTAGCATCAGCGCGTCGGTTCCCGGCGCCCGGGAACCGGTACGCGACCTCCGCCGCGCTCGCCGCGGCCGGACCGTGACCAGCACAAGGAGGCAGAGCATGGCGAAGAAGGCCCGCAAGAAGAAGGCCCGGAAGAAGAGCGGCGCCAACCACGGCAAGCGCCCCAACTCCTGATCCCCGGATCGGAGCGGCGCCGGCCTCCGAGGCCGGACACACCGGTGGCCCGGGTCCACACGGACCCGGGCCACCGGTGTCTTCAGCTCGTGCCCGCTGCCGTCAGTCGGCCAGCTCGCGGGACTCGGTGGTCTCGAAGACCACCAGCTCGGTCAGGCGGACCCGCAGCCGCTCGCGCAACTGCTCCGGCGCGATCTCGTTGCCGCAGCAGCGGGCGACCAGCGCCTTCACCTCCTGCTCGAGGCCGTACTCGCGCAGGCAGGGCCCGCACTCCTCCAGGTGCTCCCGGATGAGGACGCGGCGCTCCTCGCCACACTCCAGGTCCAGGTAGAGGTAGACCTCGGCGAGCACCTCGCGGCAGTCCGTCTCGTGCGGCTTCCCACAGCTCACGGTCACACCTCCCGGCCGGCAGCGGCGGTCGAACCCTTCGACGGCGCGGCGCTGAAGCCCCGCTCCGCCGCGTACTGCTCGAGCAGCTTGCGCAGATTACGACGGCCGCGGTGCAGCCGGGACATCACGGTGCCGATCGGCGTGCCCATGATGTCGGCGACCTCCTTGTAGGAGAAGCCCTCGACATCGGTCAGGTAGACCGCCAGGCGGAACTCCTCCGGCAACTGCTGGAGGGCCTCCTTGACGTCGCTGTCCGGCAGCCGGTCCAGCGCCTCGGTCTCCGCCGAGCGCAGCCCGCTGGACGTGTGCGACTCCGCCTCGGCCAGCTGCCAGTCGGTGATCTCGTCCGTGGGCGCCTGCACGGGCTGGCGCTGCCGCTTGCGGTAGGAGTTGATGTAGGTGTTGGTCAGGATCCGGTACAACCAGGCCTTCAGGTTGGTGCCCTGCTCGAACTGGTGGAAGGCGGCATACGCCTTCAGATACGTCTCCTGGACCAGATCCTCGGCATCCGCCGGGTTGCGGGTCATCCGCAGCCCGGCAGCGTAGAGCTGGTCGACGAAGGGCATCGCGTCCCGCTCGAAGCGGGCCCTGCGCTCGTCCGTCTTCTCGGTCGTCAACCGCACGTCCCCTCGCGTCGGATGCTTCTTCGCCGAGGATACGCGTACCCGCCTGTCGGCAGATTCACTTCCGGACTGTGTGCTGGTGCTCACGGCCGACGCCGTCGCGGGCCACTCCGGCGCGTCGAGCAGCCGCTTGAGCTGCCGCGCGTCCCGTTCGTCCCGCTCCCGGCTCCGCGTCTCGGTCGGCACCGGTCACCCCCCTCGGCTGGAAATGTCATCCGGAGGTAGTAACGCGCGCCGCGGGGCGGGACATTCCGTCACCGCCCCACCCGTTCCTGGTCCCGGCCACGGCCGCGACCGACGCTGGGACCAGGAAGGGCCTGGGAGGTGGCCCCGGACGCCCGAACCGGTACGCCCGACACCATCCGTAGCAACGACCCGCCGCCACGGACGGTCACGCCGCCGCCGCGCCACCCCGCGTGTCGCAACCACCGAGGTCAGGTGGGGAGCCAGCCGCGGGCGCCGAGCCAGTCGCGGACGACCGCTGCCGTGGCCGCCGGGTCGCCGCGCAGGTCGTGCCGCTCCCCCGGCCGGGTCACCACCGCCACGCCGGGGCCGGGCTCGGGCACCCCGAACGGGTCCCGGTCGCCGTTCACCACCAGCGTGGGCAGGCCGGTGAGCAGTTCCTCGGCCCGGGAGCGCTCCGGCCGTCCGGGCGGGTGCAGCGGGAACGCCAGCGCGACGATCCCGGCCGCGCCGACCGTGCGCGCCGTGCGACAGGCGACCCGGGCGCCGCTGGACCGGCCGCCGACCACCCACCGGGCCACCGCCGGGTGGCGGGTCCGGAGTTCGGCCAGCACGGCCGTCCACGCCTCGTCGAGGTGTCCGGCCGGGGCGGGGGCGCGCCGGCCGGCGACCCGGTAGGGCTGGGTCACCCGCGCCACGCCCGCCCCGGCGGCGACCAGCGCGTCCCGGACGGCCACCAGGTCCGGGGCGTCCACGTCGCCGCCCGCCCCGTGACCCAGCACCAGCACGGTGGCGCCGCCGGCCGCCGGCTGGTCGGTGTGGACGCGGGCCGGCCCGCGGGGTGTCCCGATCTCGTCGCTGTGCCGCACCGGCCCATTCTGCTGGCGAGACCGGGCACGCCGACCGTCAGGTGCGGAAATGCCGTCGCCCGCGTTTCCGGTCGGGAAGCGCGGGCGACGGCGAAACCGGTCTCAGCGCGACGGCACCAACGTGAGCAGGCGGTCACGGACCGGCGGGCCGGCCTCGTCGACCGCGTCCGGGTCCGGCTGCACCTCGCTGCGCCAGGCGACCAGCATGGCCCGCCGCTCGCGGGGTGTGGTGCCGCCCCAGACGCCGTGGCAGTCGCCCACCTCCAGCGCCCACGCGAGGCAGGACCCCTGGACGTCGCAACTGCGGCAGAGCGCCACGGCCGCGTCGGCCGGCTCGTTGGGCGCCGGAAAGAACGTCTCCGGGTCCACGCTCTGGCAGGTTCCTCTGGTCCGCCACGCCTCGTCCTGGCGTCGCTCGTGCAGAGCCCGCAGCAGTCGTGGATCTCGCCGCGCGGCGGCCACCTCGTGCGGGCGGGGCATACGTGCCCGTGTCAATACACCCACCTCCCCCGTGGGACCGGCAATGATCACGAATGATCGATGGGTGCCATCCGCCCCGTGCGAACAGGCGCCCAACACCGGCGCTGTGTTCTATCGCACTTGCGCAGGCGGGGACAAGGGTCTTCGGTAAACATGGCTAAACGGCCGGGCGACGATTCAGGCGCAACCCCGGCAAATCAGCACACGACAATGTGCTGAGCGTGATCAGAACAGCGTCATTTCCGTGTCGGCCTCCGCACGCGCCAGGGGGACCCGGGCGGTCAGCTCCGGGCCGCCGTTGCGGACGTCGCCGACCGCCGGTGAGACCGGGCGGATCTCCAGCCCGGCGAGCCAGGCCGGGGCGGGCGGCGCGAGCAGCGCGTCGGGCTCGGCGGTCGGGCCGAGCCAGGACGCCCAGCGCTCGCGGGGCAGCAGCAGCGGCATCCGGTCGTGCACCTCGGCCAGCTCGCCGACCGCGGCGGTGGTCAGCACGCTGAAGGTGAGCCGGGCCGCACCGTCCGGGTCCCAGACCGACCAGATGCCGGCCAGGGCCAGCACCGAGCCGTCGCGCGGGGTCATGAAGTAGGGCTGCCGCCGGCCGTCGGCCTGCCGGACCCACTCGTACCAGCCGTCGGCCGGGACCAGGCAGCGCCGGCGGGCGAACGACGGGGCGTACGCCCGGCTGGTGGCCACGGTCTCCACCCGCGCGTTGATCATGCGGGCGGCGCCCCCGGCGGTGCGGGACCAGTGCGGGACCAGCCCCCAGCGGCCGACGGAGAGCAGCCGGTGCCCCTCCGGGGCCAGCCGGACCAGCGGCACGGGATCGGTCGGGGCGACGTTGAAGTCCGGGCCGACCCCGCCGGTCTCGTCGGACGACTCGAACAGCGCGCTCAGGTCGCCCGCGCTCCGGGTCGTCGCGTACCTCCCGCACATGGCGCCAACGCTAACCCGCCGCCGGCGTTCCGGCTGTCCCGCCAACCGGGAGCAGGCACGACGGGCGGTTCCACCGGCCCGCGGAGTTGGCAGAATGTGAGCGTGGGGAATCTGACCGCGACCCGGCCGCCGCAGCCGTGGACCGCGCCGACCGCGAGCGACCCGGTCGCCGCGACGCTGCGCCTGCCCGGCTCCAAGTCGATGACCGCCCGGGCGCTGGTGCTCGGCGCGCTGGCCAGCGGCCCGTCGACGCTCGACCGGCCGCTGCGTGCCCGGGACACCGAGCTGATGGCCGGCGGCCTGCGCGAGCTGGGCGCGCACATGTCGACCTCCGACGACGACCGCTGGCTCGTCCGGCCGCATCCGCTGGTCGGCCCGGCGCACGTCGACGTCGGCCTGGCCGGCACGGTGATGCGGTTCCTGCCGCCGGTGGCCGGCCTGGCCGAGGGCCGGGTCACCTTCGACGGCGACCCGCACGCCCGGACCCGCCCGCTCGGCCCGCTGATCGGCGCGCTGCGCTCCCTGGGCGTCCGCATCGACGCCCCGCCGGCCGGCAGCCTGCCGCTGGTCGTCCTCGGCGCCGACCGGGTCACCGGCGGCGAGGTGGTCATCGACGCCTCCGCCTCCAGCCAGCTCGTCTCCGGGCTGCTGCTGGCCGGGCCCCGCTTCGACCGGGGCGTGGTGGTCCGCCACGAGGGGCCGCCCGTGCCGTCCGCGCCGCACCTGCGGATGACCGTGCAGATGCTGCGCGCCGCCGGGGCCGCGGTCGACGACACCACCCCCGACGTCTGGACGGTCGAGCCCGGCCCGCTGACCGGGCGCGGCTGGGAGATCGAGCCGGACCTCTCCGGCGCGGCCCCGTTCTTCGCCGCCGCCCTGGTCACCGGCGGTGAGGTGACCCTCCAGGGCTGGCCGCGCAGCAGCCTCCAGCCGGTCGAGCAGCTGCGCGGGCTGCTCCACCGGATGGGCGGCGAGGTGACGCTGGGCACCGCCGGGCTGACCGTGCGGGGCACCGGCACCGTGCGCGGGCTGGACGCCGACCTCTCCGACGTCGGCGAGCTGACCCCGGTGCTGACCGCGCTGGCCATGCTCGCCGACTCCCCGTCCCGGCTGACCGGCGTCGGGCACATCCGCGGGCACGAGACCGACCGGGTCGCCGCCCTGGCGAAGGAGTTCACCGCGCTGGGCGCCGACCTCACCGAGACCGCCGACGGGCTGGAGATCCGGCCCCGCCCGCTGAGCGGCGGGACGTTCCGGACGTACGACGACCACCGGATGGCGCACGCCGCGGCGGTCGCCGGGCTGGCCGTCCCCGGCATCGAGGTGGACGACGTCTCCTGCACCTCCAAGACCATGCCGGAGTTCCCGGCACTATGGTCGGGGATGGTGACCGGCAAGAGCTGACGACGGGGGGACGTCCTGGCGACGAAGCGGCGGGAGTACGACGAGGACGACGTCCGGGTCCGACCCGGCAAGTCGTCGCGCCCGCGTACGCGCACCCGACCCCGGCACGAGAACGCCGTCGACGGGTTCGTGATCGCCGTCGACCGGGGGCGCTACACCTGCGTGTTCCCCGACGCCCGGCCGGACGACCCGACCGTCACCGCCATGCGGGCCCGCGAGCTGGGCCGCAAGTCGGTGGTGGTGGGCGACCGGGTCGGCCTGGTCGGCGACACCTCGGGCGCCCCCGGCGCGCTGGCCCGGATCGTCCGGATCGCCGAGCGCCGCTCGGTGCTGCGGCGGACCGCAGAGGACGACGCCACCACCGCCGAGGGGCGGCTGGAGCGGGTGGTCGTGGCGAACGCCGACCAGCTCGTGATCGTCAGCGCTCTGGCCGACCCGCCGCCGCGCACCGGATTCATCGACCGCTGCCTGGTGGCCGCGTACGACGCCGACATCGAGCCGCTGCTCTGCCTGACCAAGGCCGACCTGGCCGGCCCGGAGGCGGTGCTCGGCTACTACACCGAGCTGGAGCTGCCGTACGTGCTGATCCGGCCGGACTCGGACCTGGCCGCGCTCCGCGCGCTGCTCGCCGGCCGGGTGTCGGTCATGGTGGGGCACTCCGGGGTGGGCAAGTCGACGCTGGTCAACCGCCTCGTCCCGGAGGCCGGCCGGGCGGTCGGCACGGTCAGCGCGATCGGCCGGGGCCGGCACACCTCGACCAGCGCCGTGGCGCTCCGGCTGCCCCCGCAACCAGACGCGGACGGGGATCCGGGCTGGATCATCGACACCCCGGGCGTCCGCAGCTTCGGGCTGGCGCACGTCTCCGCCGACAGCCTGCTGCACGGCTTCCCGGACCTGGTGGAGGGGACGGTCGACTGCCCGGCCAACTGCCAGCACACGGCCGAGGAGGCGGACTGCGCGCTGGACGCCTGGGTGGCCGCCGGAAAGGCGGACCCGCGCCGGCTGGCCTCGTACCGCCGGCTGCTGGCCTCCCGCAGCGGCGAGGGCGATCCGCGCGAGCCCGAGCGGAACCCCGGCGACCCGCTCGCCGGTTCCTGACCGGCGGAACGCCGCCCACCCGCCGGTCACGGCGGCGCGGGCGTCGCTAGCGTGTCCGGCATGACCGGGTACGCCGACGACCTCGCCCTCGCCCACCGGCTCGCGGACGCCGCCGACGCCCTCGCCACGGCCCGCTTCCGCGCCCTCGACCTGCGGGTCGAGTCGAAGCCCGACCTGACCCCGGTCTCCGACGCGGACACCGCCGTGGAGCGGGAGATCCGCGCCCTGCTGGCCACCCACCGCCCCGGCGACGGCCTGCTCGGCGAGGAGTACGGCGAGCAGCCCGCCACCGGCCCGGACGGGCGGCGCTGGGTCGTCGACCCGATCGACGGCACCAAGAACTTCGTCCGGGGCGTGCCCGTCTGGGCCACCCTGATCGCGCTGCTGGAGGGCGACCGGCCGGTGCTCGGCCTGGTGTCCGCCCCGGCGCTCGGCCGGCGCTGGTGGGCGGCCCGCGGCGCGGGCGCCTTCGCCGGCCCCGACCCGGCCTCCGCCGCGCCGATCCGGGTCTCCGGGGTGACCGCCCTGGCCGACGCCAGCTTCTGCTACTCCTCGCTGACCGGCTGGGAGGAGGCCGGCCGGCTGGACGCGGTGCTCCAGATCATGCGGGACGCCTGGCGCAGCCGGGCGTACGGCGACTTCTACGGCTACATGCTGCTGGCCGAGGGGGCACTGGACGTGATGGTGGAGCCGGAACTGTCGCTCTGGGACATCGCCGCGCTGGTCCCGATCGTCACCGAGGCCGGCGGCACGGTGACCGACCTGGCCGGGCGGCCGGCCCCGGCCGGCGACGGCTCGGGCGAGTTCAGCGCCATCGCCACCAACGGACCGCTGCACGACGACATCCTGGCCCGGCTCGGCCGGCCGGCCGCGCGCTGACCCGCCGGTAACCTCTATCCTCGCCAGGTGGTGTCCTCCGGTTGGTGCTTCCTGGCGGCGATGATCGTCGCGTACGGCTTCGCCAACCTCCTCCAGTCGGTGGCCGCGGCGCGGACCACCGTGCACCACACCTTCGACCCCGGGCTGCTGCTCCGGCTGGCCAGCCACCGGACCTACCTGGTCGGTCTCTCCTGCCAGGTGGTCGGCTTCGTGCTGGCCTTCCTGGCCCGCCGCGACCTGCCGCTGTTCCTGGTCCAGGCCAGCGTGGCGGCCGGCCTGGGGGTGACCGCCGTGCTCGGCGTGCTCGTGCTCAAGTGGCGCCTGCCGGCCGCCGAGGTGGGGCTCCTGGTGCTCCTGTTCGGCGGGATCACCGCGCTGGTGCTGGCCGCCCAGCCGGCGCCGTCCCGGCAGCTCGGCACCGCCGGGCTGGTCGGCCTGGTGGCGGCGCTCGGGGTGATCGCGGTGCTCGGGTTCTTCGCCGCCCGGCTGCACGGCGCGCCCGGCTCGGTGGCGCTGGGCTCCCTGGCCGGGATGGCGTTCTCCGCCGCCGCGGTGGCGGCCCGGCCGCTCGCCTCGGCCGACTCGGCGGAGGCGTTCGTCCGCGACCCGCTGCTCTACCTGCTGATCGCCCACTCGGTGGTCGGCCAGCTCCTGCTCGGCCTGGCCATGCAGCGGGGCTCGACCACGGCCGCGGTGGCCGCCATGGACGCCGCCGGGGCGGTGCCCGCGGCGATCATCGGCCTGCTGCTGCTCAACGACCGGATCTGGCCGGGCCGGGAGTGGCTGGCCGGGGTGGGCTTCCTGGCCACGCTGGCCGCCGTCGTCGGCCTGACCCGGTACGCCGAGCCGCAGCACCACCACGCGGTGGCCCGCGAGCGGGAGCCCTCGATGATCCGCGCCGGCTCGGCCGTCCGCGCCCGGCGTTGAGTCAGGCCGCCTCGACGGGTCCGCGCTGCTCGGCGACCACCTCGACGGGGGGCGTGGCCTCGGCGGGCTCGGCCGGCTTCCGGCGCCCGATCACCCGCTCGTAGAGCCGCTCCAGCGCGCCGGCCGTCCGTTCCCAGGTGTAGCTGCACCGCACCCGGTCCACCGCGGCGTGCCCGTACGCGAACCGCCCGGCGTTGTCGGCGAGGATCCGGCGCAGGGTGACCCCGAGGGTGCGCACGTCGCCGGGGGGCACCAGCTTGCCGGTCACCTCGTCGACCACCGCGTCGGCGATGCCGCCCATGGCGTAGCCGACCACCGGGACGCCGCAGGCCATCGCCTCCAGCGACACCCGGCCGGCCGACGAGTAGTGCGGGGTGCAGGCGACCACGTCGGCGGAGCGGTACCAGGTGGCCATCTGGTCGTGCGGGACCGCGCCGACCAGCTTCACCTGCTCGGCCACCCCGGTGCGCTCGGCCAGCTCGCGCAGCCGGCGCGCCTCGGCGTGGCCGGCGAGCTGCTCGGCCGGCGGCCCACCGGCGATCACCAGCTCGGCGTCGCCGACCAGCCGCATGGCCCGGATCAGGTCGTCCTGGCCGTGCCCGGGCGCGAGCCCGCCGACGGAGAGGATCCGCGCCCGCTGGTCGCGGGGGGCCGCCTCGCCGTCCGGGTGGAACTGCGTGGTGTCCACCCCGGTCGGCACCATCGCCACCGAGGTGCGCTGGAGTCCCATCCGGGTCAGCTCGTCGACCTCGTCGTTGCACTGGGCCACGGCGATGTCCACGGCCCGGGTCAGCGCCCGTTCCAGCGGGATCCGCTCCCCCGGCCCGACGTACCCCCGACCGAGGTGGCGCAGCTGCTCGACGCCGAGGGAGTGGAAGGTCTGCACCACCGGAATGTCGGTCTCCCGGACGGCGTGGGCCGCGGCCAGCCCGCCGACCCAGTAGTGCCCGTGCACCACCTCGGGGGCCCAGTCGCCGGCCCACCGCTGCGCCAGCCAGCGGCCGAACTCGGTCACGTACGGCACCAGCTCGGCGGTCGGCAGCGGGGCGGGCGGGCCGACCGGGACGCGCTCCAGGAGGTAACCGTCCACCCCGCCGGACTCCTGGCCCGGCTCGTCGCGGCGCTCGTACACCCGGACGTCGTGGCCCCGTGCGGCGAGCTCGGCCGCAACCCGCGCGATGTGCTGGTGCGTCCCGACGGTGGGACCGTCGACGGACGGGCCGGCGTGCGCGCACACAAGGCCGACGCGCATGGTGCACCTCCATGCGTTCTCGCGAGCGGTGGGTCCTCCGGTCAGAGGGTCCCATTAACCCGGCCCCGGTGCGCCGAAACCTGGCAGATCGGGAGCCGCACCGATGGACCGTCGCGTGGACGGGACAGCGCGCGGCCCGGTCGGGTTCGTGACAATCTGCCCCGCCCGGCGGTGCGGCAACCGTGATCCGGGCGACTCCGGCGGCATGACCCGGCCGGACCGGGGGTACGGGCGGAGAATGCCTCTCACCCGCAGCCTCGACGACGCCACGGTCGTGATCACCGGCGCCTCCAGCGGGATCGGCGCGGCCACCGCGTACGCGCTGGCCCGCCGGGGCGCCGACGTGGTGCTGGCCGCCCGGACCGAGGAGGCGCTGAGCCGGGTCGCCGACCGCTGCCAGGAGCTGGGCGGGCGGGCCCTCGTGGTGCCGACCGACGTGACCGACCCGGAGGCGGTGGAGCGGCTCGCCTCGCGCGCGGCGGCCGAGTTCGGCCGGATCGACGGCTGGGTCAACAACGCGGCGGTGGGCACGGTGGGGCTCTTCGACGAGATCCCGGTGACCGAGTTCCGCCGGGTGGTCGAGGTGAACCTGCTCGGTACCGTCCACGGGACCCGGGCGGCGCTGCCCTGGCTCGACGCGGCCGGCGGCGGGGTGCTGGTCAACAACGCCTCGGTGCTGGCCGAGGTGGCCATGCCGTACCAGTCGGCGTACAACGCCACGAAGCACGCCATCCGCGGGTTGGCCGACACGGTGCGGCAGGAGCTGCGGGTCACCGGCCGGGGTCACATCTCGCTCTGCACGGTGCTGCCGGCCAGCATCGACACCCCGTTCTTCCGGCACGCCGCCAACCACACCGGGCGGGAGCTGACCCCGCCCCCACCGGTCTACCCGCCGGACCTGGTGGCCGAGACGATCGTCCGGCTGCTGCGCCGGCCGCGCCGCGAGGCGTACGCCGGGGGCGCGGCCCGGCTCATGGGGATCCAGTGGCGGCTCGCCCCGGCGCTGGCCGAGCGGGCGCTCGGCTGGTACACCGCGCGCACCCAGTTCGGCCCGGGCGTACGCCTGGACGCCACCGGCAACGTCTTCCACGGCGACGCGGCGGCCGAGCGGACCGACGGATGGCAGGGCCGGCGGGCGCAGCTGATCCGGCTGACGGCGGCCTTCGGGCTCGCGGCGGCCGGCACCGCCGTCGGCACGGTGGCGGCGATGAGCCGCCGTTCGCGGACGGACCGCTGATGGGTCCCACCGACCGGACTGATGCGCGCCGGAGGCCGGGCATGCACAATGGGACGATCATGCCGACGGACGTGCGCTGCCTGGTCGAGACGGACGAGTCCTCCGCGGTCGTCCGGCTGACCGGGGTGCTGGACCTGGCCGGGCTCGACGCCGTCCGAAACGCGCTGCTCGCCCGGCTCTGGCAGCGGCCGGGCGCGGTGATCGTCGACCTGTCCCGGGTGCGGATCGCCGACCCGGCGGCCCGGGGCGTCCTCGACCAGGTGCACGGCGTGGCCGCCGACTGGCCCGCCGCCGGCGTGCTGCTGCTCGACCCGGCCGGCCGGTCGAACGGCGCCGCGCCGGTCCACCGCTCGCTCGACACGGCGCAGGCCGCGCTGCGCGACGCGCCGCTGGCCGCGGTGCTCAACGCCGACCTGCCCCCGGTGGTGGCGGCGGCCCGGGAGGCGCGGGCGCTGGTCAGCGACGGCTGCGCCCGGTGGGGCGTGCCGGAGTTGGCCGAGCCGGCCTCCATCGCGATCACCGAGATGGTCAACAACGTGGTCGCGCACGCCGGGACGCCGATGACCGTCCGGGTGGCGCCCCGGGACAGCACCCTGCACCTGGCGGTCCGGGACCACTCCGGCCGGCGGCCGGCGTACGCCGGGCTGGCCCCGCTCACCTCCACCGGCGGCCGCGGCCTGCTGCTCATCGACACGGTGTCCCGGCGCTGGGGCAGCACTCCATTGCCGGACGGCAAGGTCGTCTGGTGCGTGCTGCACGCCGACGACGAGGCCCGGCTCCGGGGCTGAGGGCACCTTTTCGCCCCGTTTCTCCCGATCCAGGCCGCCGGTTGCGGTTAATCCGCCGAGCGCAGTGGGTAGTTCCCGGTCATGCGCGACGACGAGTACCCCACCCCCGTGTCCGACCCCGAGGCGGAGGGTCTGCCCGACACCGCCGACGACGACTCGAGCGCCAACGACGACGTCCTGACCGGACGCGAGGCGGACGGGCCGGAGCCGGCCCAGCTGCCCGCCGACCGCACCCCGGTGGCCGTGGACCGCTTCGGCACCACCGCCGAGGAGCAGCTCGACGGCGAGTCGCTGGACTACAAGCTCCAGCGCGAGCAGTACGAGCGCCCCGCCGACGACCCGCTGGCCGGCCCGGTCGACCCGGACATCGCGGCCGAGGCGGACAGCGAGGAGGCCGCCGCGCAGGCCCAGCTCGACGCCGACGTGATCGACCCGGGCCCCACCTCCGACCCGCACTCCCCGGTCTCCATCTACGACCACGGCCAGCTCGGCACGGTCGCCGACCACCAGGTGGGGCGGCTCGTCGAGCCGGACGAGGGCGCGCACACCGACCAGGAGACCGACAACGTCGCCTACGACGCCGGCGCGGCCGGGGGCGGGGCGACCGCGGAGGAACTGGCCGTCCACGAGACCCGGCCGCCCGAGGCGACCTGAGCCGCTAGCCGTCCAGGCCCCGCTCGATCGCGTACCGGGTCAGCTCGACCCGGTTGTGCAGCTGGAGCTTGCCGAGCGTGTTCTGCACGTGGTTCTGCACCGTCCGGTGGGAGAGCCCGAGCCGCTCGGCGATCTGCTTGTACGACAGGCCCTTCGCCACCAGACGCAGCACCTCGGTCTCCCGCTCGGTGAGCCGGGGTGCGTCGTCGTGCGGAGCCGCCGGAGCGGCGGCCAGCCGGCGGTACTCCCCGAGCACCAGCCCGGCCAGGCCCGGGGTGAAGACCGGCTCGCCGGCCGCCGTGCGGCGCACCGCGTCCAGGAACTCGGCCGGAGCGGCCGACTTCAGCAGGTAGCCGGTGGCACCGGCCTTGATCGCGTCCAGCACGCTCTGCGGTTC
Organism: Micromonospora sp. NPDC004540; assembly: GCF_040610095.1. Lineage (NCBI taxonomy): Bacteria > Bacillati > Actinomycetota > Actinomycetes > Micromonosporales > Micromonosporaceae > Micromonospora > Micromonospora sp. NPDC004540. The sequence goes on along the minus strand of NZ_JBEXLR010000007.1, from coordinate 52,209 downwards.
GCCGCTGGCCGACAGCATCAGCACCCGCACCTCGGGCAGCGCGGCGCGCAACCCCCGGATCACCTCGACGCCGGAGACGTCCGGCAGTTGCAGGTCGAGCACGACCACCTCGGGGCGGGCCGCGGCGGCCACCCGGACCGCCTGGCGCCCCTCCCCACTGGTCGCCACCACCACGTGCCCGGCCTCGGTGAGGTCGCGGGCCACGCCCTCCCGCCACATCGGGTGGTCGTCGACCACCATCACCCGGATGCTCACCGGCCGCTCCGCGGCACGGTCAGCTCGATCTCGGCGCCGGCGCCCGGGGCGGAGACGATGCGCGCCTCGCCGCCCAGATCGGCCACCCGGCCGCGGATGGACTGGGCCACCCCGAGCCGGCCCTGCGCGGCGGCCTCGGCCAACCGCCCGTCCGGGATCCCCGGCCCCTCGTCGCGTACCGAGACGGTCACCGTCTCCCCCTCGTCCTCGATCAGCACCCAGGCCCGCCCGCCGCCGTGCCGGGCCACGTTGTCCAGGGCCGCACCGACCGCGGCGGCCAGTTCGCCGGCCACCCGTGCGGGCAGCGGCACCGGGGTGGCCGGCGCGGCCACCTGCACCGTCGTCGAGGCGTACCGGTCGAGCAGGTCACGCAGGTCCCGGGTGTCGCCCGCGCCGTCCGGCGCGGCGCCCGCCCGGCCGATCAGCGCGCGGAGCGCGGCCTCCTGCTCGCCGGCCAGCCGGGCCAGCTCGGCGGCCTCGCCGTCCAGGTCGGCCCCGCGCCGCCGGACCAGCGCCAGCACCTGGAGCACGGAGTCGTGGATGTCCCGGGCCAGCCGCTCCCGCTCCCGGGTGGCCGCCTCCAGCTCCACGGCCCGTTGCAGCCGCGCCTCGGCCTCCACGGCGAGCCGAGCCACGTGCCCCACCACCACGCCGGCCAGCAGCATGAGGATCACCCCGGTGAGCGAGGACTGGCTGATCCGTTCCCGGGTGGCCAGGTCGGCCCCGCCGAGCACCAGCGCGGCCACGGCCCCGCGCCGCCGGCCGCCGGACACCGCCCAGGCCAGCACCGGCCCCGCCAGCCACGCGACGGTCAGGGTGGGCACGCCGGCGGCGAGCGCCGCGCGGCCGACCACCCACGGCGTTGCCAGCAGGATCGCCAGCACCACGCCGAGGTCGGCCAGGAGCAGCGGCCAGCGCCGGCCGGCCGGGCGCCCGTAGCCGGCCGCGGTCACCCCGGTCCAGGCCAGCATCCCCAGGAGTACGCCGCCGGCGGCGACCGGGTGCGCGTAGCGGTCCGCGTCGCGGAGGACCAGCACCCCCACGTACGCCAGCGAGGCGAAGCGGAACACCGCGATCGACCGCCAGAGCGGGACCTCCAGGCCCCCGGGGGACGACGGCATGCCGGACACCCTGCCACAACCGCGCACCGAGGAGCCGAAAGGTGCGGTGCGAGAAACCCTGACGTACGGTGGAAATGCCGCGAAAGTCACCGAGATCCATCGCCGGGACGGGGCCATGACGAACGCAGAACCCCCCGCACCGCGTACGGTTGTGCCCATCGAACCTTCCCTCCTCATCGCCGAGGCCTTCAACCAGGCCCAGGTGACCGAGCTTCGACACTCGGTCACCTCGTGCGCGCATGCGGCGGGGCTCACCGGGCAGCGGCTGGACGACTTCGTGCTGGCGGTCAACGAGCTGATCACCAACGCGGTCCGGCACGGCGGCGGCCGGGGCCGGCTGCGGCTGTGGCGCGGCCCCGGCGAGCTGGTCTGCGAGGTCGCCGACCACGGCGAAGGGATCAGCGTGCAACGGCTCAGCGACCGCGCCCGGCCCGCCCCGCACACCGCCGGCGGCTGGGGGCTCTGGCTGGCCCGGGAGCTGAGCGACTCCATGGCGGTGGAGACCGGCGAGGCCGGCACCGTGGTCCGGATCACCGCGGTGGTGGCCGCCCAGCCCGTCACCCGCCCGGTCGACGACTGACCGGACGGGCCGCGGGTGGCCCTCAGGCGAAAAGGGCGCTCACCGACTCGCCGTTGTGGATCCGCCGCATCGCCTCGGCCAGGGCCGGCGCCACCGAGAGCACCTCCAGCTTCGGCACCCGCTTCTCCTCCGGGATCGGCACCGTGTTGGTGCAGACGATCTCCAGCACCCCGTCCTGCTCGCTCAGCCGCTTCAGCGCGCCGCTGGAGAAGAGGCCGTGCGTGCAGGCCAGCCGGATCGAGCGGACCTTCCGCTCGCGCAGGTGGCTCATCAGCTCGATCACCGTGCTGCCCTTGGCGATCTCGTCGTCCAGCACGATGACGTCCCGGTCCGCCACGTCGCCGATGATCGTGCTGATCTGCACCCGGTCGTCGCTGAACCGCTGCTTCGCGCCCGCCGCGACCGGGGTGCCGAGCATCCGCGCGAACGCCGCCGCCTCCTTGGCGTTGCCCAGGTCCGGCGACACCACCACGGTGTTGCTCAGGTCCCGGCCCCGGAAGTGGGCGGCCAGCTCGCGCAGCGCGTGCAGGTGGTCCACCGGCACGCTGAAGAAGCCGTGCACCTGCGGCGAGTGCAGGGTCATGGCGAGCACCCGGTGCGCGCCGGCCGAGGTGAGCAGGTCGGCGACCAGCCGTCCGCCGATCGAGATCCGCGGGGCGTCCTTCTTGTCCGACCGGGCGTACGCGTAGTGCGGCAGCACCACGGTGATCCGGCCGGCCGACGCGCCGCGGGCCGCGTCGATCATGAGCAGCAGCTCGACCAGGTGCTCCTGCACCGGGGGCACCAGCGGCTGGATGAGGAAGACGTCCCGCTCCCGGCAGTTGGCCTGCAACTGCACCTCGAGGCAGTCGTTGGCGAACCGGGACACCCGTACCGGGTGCAGGGGAACGTCGAGGTGGGCACAGATCTCGGCGGCGAGGTCCGGGTGGGCGGTCCCGCTGAACACGGCAATGTCACGCACGTCTGCTGATCGTACGGGCGGATCGGGTAGAGACGGTGGACGCTCCCGGCGGGTACGGTGCTGCGGTGACCGGAGAGCTCGTCGCCGCCATCGATCAGGGCACCACCTCCTCGCGGTGCATCGTCTTCGACCGGACCGGGGAGATCGTCTCCGCGGCACAACGCGAACACCGGCAGATCTTCCCGCAGCCGGGCTGGGTGGAGCACGACGCCGAGGAGATCTGGGCCAACGTCCAGCAGGTGGTGCTGGAGGCGCTCGCCGCCGCCGGCACCGGGCCGGACGGGCTGGCCGCCGTGGGCATCACCAACCAGCGGGAGACCACCCTGGTCTGGGACCGGGCCACCGGCCGGCCGGTGGCCAACGCGATCGTCTGGCAGGACACCCGCACCGGGCCGCTGCTGCGCGAGCTGGCCGAGGCGTACGACGAGGAGCGGCTGCGCGCCCGCACCGGCCTGACCCTGGCCACCTACTTCGCCGGCCCGAAGCTGCGCTGGCTGCTCGACCACGTCGACGGGCTGCGCGGCCGGGCCGAGCGCGGCGAGGTGCTCTTCGGCACCATGGACAGCTGGCTGATCTGGAAGCTCACCGGGCGGCACGTCACCGACGTGACCAATGCCAGCCGCACCATGCTCATGGACCTGGAGACCCTGGACTGGGATCCGGAACTGCTCGACGCGCTGCGGATCCCGGCCGCCATGCTGCCCGAGATCCGCTGCTCGGCCGAGGTCTACGGCACCGCCGACGGCATCCTCGCCGGGGTGCCGGTGGCCAGCGCGCTCGGCGACCAGCAGGCCGCCCTGTTCGGGCAGACCTGCTTCCAGCCCGGCGAGGCCAAGTGCACCTACGGCACCGGCAGCTTCCTGCTGCTCAACACCGGGGCCAGCCCGGTCCCCTCCCGGCACGGCCTGCTCACCACCGTGGCCTACCGGATCGACGGCCACCCCGCCGTGTACGCCCTGGAGGGCGCCATCGCGGTCACCGGCTCGCTGGTGCAGTGGCTGCGCGACAACCTCGGCCTGATCTCCACCGCCCCCGAGGTCGAGGAGTTGGCCCGCACGGTCGACGACAACGGCGGCTGCTACGTGGTGCCGGCCTTCTCCGGCCTCTTCGCCCCGCACTGGCGCAGCGACGCCCGCGGTGTGATCGCCGGCCTGACCGCCTACATCACCAAGGGGCACCTGGCCCGGGCGGTGCTGGAGGCGTCGGCCTGGCAGACCCGCGAGGTGGTCGACGCCATGAACGCCGACTCGGACGTGGCGCTGCGCCGGCTGCGGGTGGACGGCGGGATGACCGGCAACGCCCTGCTCATGCAGTTCCTCGCCGACGTCCTCGACGTGCCGGTGGTCCGCTCCCGGATCACCGAGACCACCTGCCTCGGCGCCGCCTACGCGGCCGGCCTGGCGGTCGGCTTCTGGCCCGACCTGGACACGCTGCGCGCGCAGTGGCGGTCGGACGCGCAGTGGACGCCGGAGCTGGATCCGGCGCACCGGGAGCGGGAGCTGCGCAACTGGCGCAAGGCGGTGCAGCGCACCCTCGACTGGGTGGAGTGAGTCACTCCCAGCGGTTGCCGGTGAGCTTTTCGTAGACCTCGACGTAGCGGGCCCGGGTCGCCTCGACCACCTCGGCCGGCACCTCGGGGGCGGGCGGCTGCTTGTCCCAGCCGCTGCCGGTGGCCCAGTCGCGCACGTACTGCTTGTCGAAGGAGAACTGGGCGCGGCCCGGCTGGTAGGACTCGGCCGGCCAGAACCGGGACGAGTCGGAGGTGAGCAGCTCGTCGGCGAGGACGAGGGTGCCGTCCGGCGCCCAGCCCAGCTCGATCTTGGTGTCGGCGATCAGGATGCCCCGGTCGGCGGCGATCTCCGCGCCCCGCCGGTAGACGTCGATGGTGATCTGCCGCAGCCGCTCGGCGGTCTCCGCGCCCACCTTGTCGACCACCTCGCCGTACGTGATCGGCTCGTCGTGCTCGCCCTTGGGCGCCTTGGTCGACGGCGTGAAGATCGGCTCGGGCAGGATCGACGCCTCCACCAGGCCGCGGGGCAGCTCCACGCCGGAGACCGCACCGGTGCGCCGGTACTCCTCGAAGCCCCCGCCGGTCAGGTAGCCGCGGGCCACGCACTCGACCGGGACCATGTCCAGCCGGCGGCAGCGGATCGCCCGGCCGGCGAACTCCGCCGGCACGTCGGTGGCCGAGATCACGTGGTTCGGCACCAGGTCGGCCAGCTGCTCGAACCACCACAGCGACAGGGCGGTGAGCAGGCGGCCCTTGTCCGGGATGGGGGTCGGCAGCGCCACGTCGTAGATCGAGATGCGGTCGGAGGCGACCAGGATGAGATCCGCGCCGTCGGCGTAGACGTCGCGGACCTTGCCCGAGTGCAGAAGTTCCACGGCGCTAGTACACCATGGGTGGGGTGGGCACCCGGGGCGGCCACCGGCCCTCCCGTCCGCACCGGCGTTGACACCCCCGCCCGGGGCCTGTGTAAATGGTCCATCCGCAGCAGCCGCCCGCACCCGGGGAGAAATTCGTGCGCGCACCGCAGTCCGTCCCCCGCCCCGGTCTCGACCGGCGGCGGCTGCTCGGCGCGCTGACCGGGCTGCCGCTGCTCGCCGGCGGGCTGGCCGGCTGCAGCCCGGAGGAGGAGACCCCGGTCGACGACGGCCCGATCGAGCTGTCGGTGTTCTGGTGGGGCGGGACCCGCCGGGCCGAGGCCACCGAGAAGGCGCTGCGCCTCTACTCCCAGCAGAATCCCCGGGTCAGCTTCCGGGTGACCTGGCAGGGGCTGACCGGCTACTACGACCGGCTGGCCACCCAGGCCACCGGTGGCAACGTGCCCGACCTGTTCCAGATCGACGACACCCTGCTCACCGAGTACGCCCGCCGACAGATCGTCCTCGACCTCAGCACCCACGTCGCCGACAACCGGCTCGACCTGCGCGGCCTGCCCGAGCATCTGGCCCGGTACGGGCAGGTGGACGAGCGGACCATGGCCGTGCCCGCCGCGCAGACCAGCGCCGCGCTGGTCTACAACCGCGACCTGCTGCGCCGGCTCCGGCTGCCCGAGCCGCACACCGGCATGTCCTGGCGGGACTACGCGCGGTGGGCCGCCCGGGTCACCCGCGTCTCCGGCAACCGGGTGGCCGGCACCATGGACCCGTCCGGCGACTACCGGGTGCTGTGGCTCTGGCTGCGCGGCCAGGGCAGCGAGCTGTACCAGGGGCGGCAGCTCGGCTTCAGCTCCGGTGAGCTGCTCGACTGGTTCGAGTTCTGGGAGGTCGCCCGGTACGACCGGGCCACCCCGAGCGCCGCCCTGGTGGAGCAGGCCGACAGCGGCGAACTGGCCCGGCAGCTCGTGGTCACCGGCCACGCGGCGGCGTCGTTCGCCTGGTCGCACCAGTTGCCGGAGCTGCAACGGCTGACCGACGACGAGCTGGGCCTGACCGCCTTCCCGGGCACCCCCGCGGCGCAGTGGCCCCGGGCGTCGATGTACTGGGCCGGCTTCCGCGGCAGCCGTCACCCGGACGTGGTGGTGGACGTGATCAACTTCCTGACCACCAACGTGGCGGCCGGCCGGATCCTCGGCATCGAGCGCGGCCTGAACGCCGCCGTCCCGGTCCGCACGTTCGTCGTCGACGGCGTCACCGACCGCAGCGAGAAGCGGGTGGTGGCCCTCGGCACCGAACTGGACGAGCTTTCCGGGCCCGCGCCCGCGCCGCCGCCGAAGGGGCACGCCAAGGTGCGTACCCTGCTCATCGACGCGGCCGAGAGCATCCGCGCCAAGCGCTCCGGCGCCCGGACGGCGACCTCGCGGTTCATGGCCCAGGCGGCCGCAGCCCTGGCCGAGTGACCGCCGCCCGCCGCGCTCCGGGCGCGGCGGGCGGACCGGTTCCCGTCAGCGCGGCGGGCCGCCGCGCCGGCCGCGCATGAGGCGCAGCACCAGCAGCACGATCACCACGACCACCACCAGGCAGCAGAGCAACCCGAGGAAGCCGAAGCCGCCCCGGGACCGCCGCCGGGCGGCCTCCACCACCAGCTCGCCCGTACCCGTGGAGGCCCAGGCCGCGACCGGCACGAACACCGAGAGCACGACCGCACCGAGGACCGCGCTGAGGCGGCCCCACCATCTGTTCCAACCAGACATGCCCCCATCCTCGCCGAGAAGCGCAACCGGGGCAGGACGGACAGGCGGGATCACCCTCGCCCGGAGACGGCGAAAGGCCCCGGAGTTCCCTCCGGGGCCTTTCGTGACAGTAGCGGGGACAGGATTTGAACCTGCGACCTCTGGGTTATGAGCCCAGCGAGCTACCGAGCTGCTCCACCCCGCGTCGGCTCGTACAGCCTATCTCATGTCCGCCGTGGAGATCAGCCGGGTTCCCCGAACCGCTGGGGTGGCGGGCGTCACGCGCGCCGCCGGCACGACGAAGGGCCCCGGAGTTGGAACTCCGGGGCCCTTCGTGACGAGTAGCGGGGACAGGATTTGAACCTGCGACCTCTGGGTTATGAGCCCAGCGAGCTACCGAGCTGCTCCACCCCGCGTCGGTTCGTCCACCGTAGCGCACCGACCCCAGGGGGCGCAAAACGGGCCGTCAGGCCAGCCACCGCCGGACCGCCTCGATCGCCCGGCGGCTGTCCGCGTCGAACTGGACCCGCTCCGTGGAGGTGCTCTCCCAGCCCTGTTCCCACAAGACGGTGACCACGTCGCCCGAGCGGATCGCGCGGACCAGGTGGACCTCGTCGCCGCCGGTCGGGTCGCCGTTCGCATCCCGGTACGGCGCCCGGAGCTCGAACAGCACCGACTCGTCGCCGTAGCCGGTGTCGGGCAGCAGCCGCTGGCGCAGCGTCACCCCGGGCGCGTCCGGGGCCGCCTGCGCGGGGCAGTCCGTCACGGCCTGCCGCAGCTCGCGCAGCGCGTCGTCGGCGAGGCCGGCCCGGTAGACCGCGACGCTGTGCCGGTAGCTGCCCGCCGGCACCTCCTCGGCCGGCGCACCCGCCCGCCGGAACGGCAGCGTCCGGGCTCGGCGCGCGACGACCTGGGCCTCGCCCGGCGCGGCGCCACAGAGGACCGGCAGCACCGGCCCGGGGCCGAACTGGTTGCCGGTGCCCGCGTCGTTGGCGGCGGGCAGGGCGAAGAAGGCCGGTCCGGGATGGCGGTCGGGGTGGTGGCGGTCGGCCGGGCCCGGCTCCGGGACAGCCAGGACTTCACGGTGCCGGCCGGGACGCGGGCCTCCCGGGGCGATCTCCTCCACCGACAGGTCGAACAGGTAGTGCAGGGCGAGGGCCTGCCGGTGCCGGGCCGGCAACTGCCGCAGCGCCCCGACCAGCAGCACGGTGTCCTCGCCGGGCGGCCCGACCTCGCGGGGCGGGCCGGTGCGGCTGGCCGCGAGCCGCCAGCCGCGCAGCCGCCGCCAGCGGTCGGTGGCCAGCCGGTACGCCTCCTGGACGAGGTCCTGGGCCTCACCGGCGTCGTCCGCCACCGCGCGGCCGTACCGGAGCGCCCGCCCCGACGTGCTGCCGTAGAAGTCGTCGAAGCTGTTCACGTCGCGCATCTGGACTCCCGCCTCCCGCACGCCCACCTGCTCTGATGACGGTGGAAGCGGGCACGGGGTTGCGGGTGTTCCGACCGGTTTGCGCCGCGAGCCCGTGGTCGGCGACCGCTACGGGTCGCGGACCACGGGCTCGCGTGGTGGTCGGCTGGGCGTCAGCCGTTCGGTGTCGGTGAGGCCGAGGCGGGCGGGGAGGCCGGCGGCGACGCCGAGGGGCTGCCGCTGGCGCCCGGGCCGGGCGACGGGTTGGCCGCCGCCTGCGCCTGCTGGAACGCGGCCATGGCCTCGTCCAGCGCCTTGAGCGCCCGCCCGTACCGCTCGAAGTCTCCGGACGCCTGGGCGGCCTTGACCTCGGCGATGGCGCTCTGCACCTTGCCGGCCGCCTCGGCCAGCTCACCGGTGAGCACCGGCGGGGTGGTGCCGCCGGTGGTCGGCGGGTTGTCGCCGGTGCTCGGCGGCGGGTTGCCCGAAGCTCCCCGTTTGCCCTGCTCGACGAGCTGCTTGATGCCGTCGCTCAGGTTGTTGGCCAGCACCACGTACGAGCCGCCGTCCCCGTAGGAGAGCAGCACCTTCTGCAGCAGCGGATAGGCGTCCTGGTTGCTGCTCTTCACGTAGACCGGCTCGACGTAGAGCATGCCGTCGGCGAAGGGCAGCGAGAGCAGGTTGCCGTACTGCACCTGTGCCTGGTTGGAGGAGAGCAGGTTGAGCTGCTGCCGGATGTCGCCGTTGTTGGTCATCTGCTGGTGCACCTGGGCCGGACCGGAGATCCGGGTCTGGTCCGGCAGCTCCAGCACCTCCAGCCGGGGCCGGCCGTCGACGTACGACCCGGAGACCAGCGCGGCCAGGTTCTGCCGCCCGTTCGGGGTGACCGCCGCGGTGAGCTGGAAGCGCGGCGACTCCTGCCCCGGGAACTGGGTGAACAGGTAGTAGGGCGGCTGCTTCTGCCCGCTGTCCGGCGCGTCCGGCACGTTCGGCACCTGCCAGAAGTCCTGGCCGGAGTAGAAGTCGCCCGGGTCGGTGACGTGGAACTTGGTGAGCAGGTTGCGCTGCACCTTGAACAGGTCGGCCGGGTAGCGGAAGTGCTCGGCCAGCTCCGGCGGGATGTCGCCCTTGGGCAGCACCAGTTCGCCGCCGAACGCCTTGTTCCACGCCTTGAGCACCGGGTCGGTGTCGTCGAAGTTGTAGAGCTTGACCGTGCCGTCGTACGCGTCGACGGTCGCCTTCACCGAGTTGCGGATGTAGTTGACGTTCTCCCGGGCGAGCTGGAAGGTACCCCGCCCGGTCAGCTCGTCGGCCGTCTCGGCCTGCAGGTTGACCCGCTCGGCGTAGGGATAGGTCGCCGCCGTGGTGTAGCCGTCGATGATCCAGAGGACGCGACCGTTCACCACCGCCGGGTACGGGTCGCCGTCCAGGGTGAGGAACGGCGCGACCTTCTCCACCCGGTCCCGCGGGTTGCGCACGTAGAGCAGCTTCGAGTCGTCGTTGACCGCCTCGGAGAGGAGGAAGTTCGACTCCTGCTCCTTGATCGAGTAGAGCAGCCGCCGGCCGAACGAGCCGATCTCGACGCCGCCCTCGCCGGTGTAGGTGTAGTACTGCTCGCCGCCCGTGGAGGTCGGCCGGTCGAACTCGACGTTGCGCTCGCCGGTCTGCCCGACGATCGCGTAGTCGTCGGGCTCCATCCGCTCGCCGTAGTAGATCCGCGGCTGCTGGGCCGGGATCTGCTCGGTCTGCGAGGAGCACGCCTCCTGGGTCTTCTCGCCGAGGAAGCCGGAGACGAAGTACGGCTGGCCGCCGCAGACCACCTGGTTGGCCGGCGCGCCGACCAGCCCGTATCCGTGGGTGAAGACGGTGTGCCGGTTGATCCAGTTGTTCTGGGTCAGCTCGCCGTAGTTGATCTCGCGGACGCCGACCACGTAGTCGGAGGTCTTGCCGCCGACGGCGTACCGGTCGATGTCCAGCTTCGGGCCGAAGTCGTAGAAGCCGCGGACCTGCTGGAGCTGCGTGTACGTCTCGGAGACGAGCTGCGGGTCGAGGAGCCGGACGTTCTGCACCACCGAGGTGTCGGTGGCCAGGCTGGCCGGCGGGATGAGGTTGTTCGCCGCGTACCCGGTGTTCTTGGTGTCGGTCAGCCCGAAGGCGGCCCTGGTCGCCTCGATGCTCCGCTCGATGTACGGCGCCTCCTTGTCCCGGGCGCTCGGCTTGACCTCGAAGGTCTGCACGGCCCACGGGTAGATGCCGCCGATCGCCACCGCCGAGACGCCGAGCAGGGCGAGCGCGATGCCGGGCCAGACGAGGTTCCGCATCCACGCGTTGGAGAACACGATGATCGCGATGGCCACCACCACGGCGATCCAGGCGAGGATCTCCTTCGCCGGGAGCAGCGCGTTGATGTCGGCGTAGCCGGCGCCGTAGAGCTTGGCGCCCTCGTTGTACTCCAGCAGCATGGCTCGCTGGTCCAGCACGTAGGCGATGGACTTGAGCAGCACGAAGACGGCGACCAGCGAGCTCAGGTGGGCCCGCGCCGCGTTGGTCATCCGGTCCCCGACGCCCTGCAGCCGCACGCCGCCGAAGATGTAGTGCACGGCCAGCGCGCCGAGCAGGGCGAGCACCACCGCGGTGAAGCCGACGCCGAGCAGGTAGCGCCAGAACGGCAGCTGGAAGACGTAGAAGCCGACGTCGACGCCGAACTCCGGATCCTTCACGCCGAAGCTGCCGCCGTTGCGGAACAGCAGCCACTGGCTCCACCGGCTCTGCGCGGAGAGGCCGGCGAAGAGCCCGATGACCGCGGAGGCCAGGGCGATCCAGGTGCCGAGCCGGGGGCTCAGCAGCATCCGGTAGCGCTCCAGGGTGGCCTGCTCGGCGGAGTGCGGCCGCAGCTGCGGCCGCAGCCGGTAGGCCAGCCACAGGTTGCCGGCGATGATCACCGCCATGCCGAGCCCGATCACCAGGAACAGCAGCAGGCGGGTGGCGAGCACGCCGGTGAAGACCTGCGTGTAGCGGACCTCGTCGAACCAGAGCCAGTCGGTCCACGCGTTGACCCCCCACCCGAGCAGGGTGAAGAGCACGAACACCCCGATCAGGACCCCGATGGTGACGCGTCCGCGCCGGCTCATCCTCGGCAGGGGGCTGCTACGCATGACCACTGTTGGCTCCGCACGCTCGATGTGATCGGCTCCGACCAGGCACCCAGAGTACGGGGTCTTCCTGAATGCGTCGGGTCAAGGTCACGTCACGATCGCCCGGCGGCCCCGCGGGCCGGCTCAGCAGCGGGTCGGCTGCCCTCCGGCGCGCAGCTTCTCGAGTGCCGTCAACGCGTCGTCCAGCGTCGCCACCCGGAGCAACGGCAGGTCGGGCTGCGGGTTGCGGACCGCCTCGGCGCAGTTGTCGGCGGGCACCAGGAAGACCTTCGCCCCGGCCTCCTTGGCGCCGACCAGCTTCTGCGCGATGCCGCCGATCGGGCCGACCCGGCCCTCGTCGTCGATGGTGCCGGTGCCGGCGATGACCTTCCCGCCGGTCAGGTCGGCCGGCTCCAGCTTGTCGACGATGCCCAGGGCGAACATCAGCCCGGCGCTGGGGCCGCCGATGTCACCGAGATCGATCTTGAGGGTGAACGGGTGCGGCTGCTGCTGGTCGATCTCGATGCCGATGCGCGGCCGGCCGTCCTGCTCGCGACTGGTCACCGTGGCGGTGGCCGGCGCACCGGCCCGGGTGTAGCCGATCTTCAGCTCGGTGCCGGCCGGCTTGGCCCGGACCAGCTCGGTGAGCCGCGCCGCGCTGGTCACCGACTGGCCGTCAACCGAGGTGATCACGTCGTTGGGCTTGAGCACGTCGACCGACGGGCCGCCCGCGGTGACCGCCTTGACCAGCACCCGGATCGGATAGCCCAGCTCGCGCAGGGCCGCCGTCTCGGCGCTGGTCTGCGAGTTCTGGAAGTCCTCGGCGTTGCGCTGCTCGACCTCCTCCTGCGACTCCCCCGGCGGGTAGACCAGCTCGCGCGGCACCACCGCCTCGTCCTTGGAGAACCAGCCGGCCAGCGCCGAACGCAGCCGGACGGTGGGCTGCACGCCCACCGTGGTCAGCCGGAGCTGCCCCGCGGAGGTGGACGTCGAGCGGCCGGTGACCTGGATGATCTCCTTGCCGTCCGCGCTGCCGAGGGTGTTGACGGTCGGGCCGGGACCGAGCACCACGTACGGGATCGGCACGCTCAGCACGCCGACGCTGAGCAGGGCGGTGAGCAGTGCGCCCAGGAGTACGGTCACGCCGCGACGTCTCATGCGCCAGAGCGTACCGATCCGGCCCGGAACGTCCGGCGCGGTGACCGCCGGACTTCGCCCTCAGCGCAACGCCGACGCGCACGACCTGCGGCGGGGCGCGCGTACCGTAGACGTCGTGCCTGATATTCCGTTCGGCTTCGCGCTCCCGGGTGGGCAACCACCAGACCCCAACGATCCCGCGCAGATGCAGCAGTTCATGTCGCAGTTGCAGCACCTGCTCTCCGCGCCGGGCAGCGGACCGGTCAACTGGGACCTCGCCCGGCAGGTGGCCGCGAGCCAGCTCGCCGCCGCCGGCGACCCGGCGGTCTCGCCGTTCGAACGCAACGCGGTGGAGGAGGCGCTGCGCATCGCCGACCTCTGGCTGGAGCCGGCCACCTCGTGGCCCTCCGGCATCCGGACCTCGGTGGCCTGGAACCGCAACGAGTGGATCTACAAGACCCTCGACGTGTGGCGCAAGCTCTGCGACCCGGTGGCCAGCCGGATGGTCGGCGCCATGGGCGACCTGGTGCCGCCGGAGGCGCGCGCCCAGCTCGGCCCGATGCAGTCGATGGTCGCCACGCTGGGCGGCGCGCTCTTCGGCGGCCAGCTCGGCCAGGCGCTGGGCTCGCTCGCCGCCGAGGTGCTCTCCGCCGGCGACATCGGCCTGCCACTCGGCCCCGCCGGCACCGCGGCGCTCATCCCGGCCAACATCCGGGCGTACGGCGAGGGCCTGGAGCTGCCCGAGGACGAGGTACGCCTCTACGTGGCCCTGCGTGAGGCCGCCCACCAGCGGCTCTTCCAGCACGTCCCGTGGCTGCGCGGGCACGTGCTCGCCGCGGTGGAGAACTACGCCGCCGGCATCCGGGTCAACCGGGAGGCGATCGAGGAGGCGATGGGCCGGGTCGACCCGACCGACCCGGAGTCGATGCAGGCGATCGCCCTGGAGGGCATCTTCACGCCCGAGGACACCCCGGCGCAGAAGGCGTCGCTGGCCCGGCTGGAGACCGTGCTCGCCCTGGTCGAGGGCTGGGTGTGCCACGTGGTCGACAGCGCCGCGGGCGACCGGCTGCCCAACGTGGTGCGTCTGGGCGAGGCGTTCCGCCGCCGCCGGGCCGCCGGTGGTCCGGCCGAGCAGACCTTCGCCGCCCTGGTCGGCCTGGAGCTGCGGCCGCGCCGGCTGCGCGAGGCGGCCGTGCTCTGGTCGGCGCTCACCGAGCACCGCGGGATCGCCGGCCGGGACGCGGTCTGGGGCCACCCCGACCTGCTCCCCTCGGACGACGACTTCGCCAACCCGGAGGCGTTCGCCGCGACCACCAGCGACCTGGACGAGGAGCTGGCGAACTTCGACTTCACCGCGCCCGGCGCGCCGGAGGAGCAGGCCCCGGGCGAGGACGACGACAAGTCCTGACGCGGCACGCCGCCGGGGCCCGCACGAGCACTCGTGCGGGCCCCGGCGCATTCGACCAGCCTGCCCGCTGCCCCCGGCGCATCGGCCGGCGCCCGCCGTGCTCGGCGTGGGTCATCCGGACGGTCGAGGCTCGCGGGATCGCGCGTGTCAGCCGGGCTGGCCGGAGAGCAGCGCCCGGGTGGCCTCCCAGCCCTCGAAGGCCGGGTCGAGGGTGGCCAGGTCGGCCGGGCCGCGCAGCCGGCGCCAGCCGGCGGTGACCGCCACGTCCCCGGGGCGCGGGGCGGCGGCACGCACCTCGGCCGGCGCGGCGGTGTCCAGGTCCAGCGCCGGCAGCCACGCCGGTACGGGCAGCCGGGCGGCCACCCCGAGCAGTCCCGCCCCACTCCCCTCCACCGGGGCGACCGCCACCGGGCGGCTGGACAGCGGCCGGAGCAGCTTGCCGAGGGTGAGCCCCGGCACGTCGGGGGCGTCGGCGGCGACCACGGCCGCCTGGTCGTATCCGGTCAGCGTGGCGAACACCGCGCCGACGGTGGGCTCCGGCACCTCGTAGACGGCCGTGCCGGGCCAGACCACTGCGTCGGCCAGCCAACGGTCCTCCGGCGTCACCGCCACGGCGGTCTCGACCTCGTTGAGTGTGGCCAGCAGGTCCACCACGTCCTCGGCGAGCGCGCTACGCCACCGCCCGGGGTCGATCCCCGGCGGCGTCCAACCCACCCGACCGAGCAACGCCACCACCACACGTCGAGCCACCCGACGACCCTAACTCCCCGCCCACCGCCGCCCAGCCACCGCGCACCGAACGGCAACTCGCCACGACCCCCGACCCCCGACCGCAGTGGTCGATCATGAAGTTGGCAGCGACAAAGCGGGCGAACCGCACCGCTAACCTCATGATCAACGGGAGTCGGCGCAGGGCAGGCGGGCGGGGGACGCGCGGGGGTCGGTCAGTCCGTCAGGGGGATGCCGGAGGTGGCGGCTACGCCTTCCAGGTAGCCGCGGGCCCGTTCGGTCTTCGGGTAGCGGCCGACCAGGGCCCAGAACGCGGCGTTGTGGCTGGGCACGATGAGGTGCGCCAGCTCGTGCAGCAGCACGTAGTCGATCACCCAGTCGGGCATGTCCTGGATCCGGTGGGAGATCCGGATGGTGCGGTCGGCGGGGGTGCAGGAACCCCAGCGGCCGTTCTGGTTGGTCACCCAGCGGACGCTGGCCGGTGCGGCGGCCAGCCCGTGCTCGGGCAGGTAGAGGTTGATCAGTCGGGTGGCCCGGGCCAGCAGCTCGGCGTCGGAGCGGGCGAGCCGGCCCTCGCGGGCGGCGAGCCGGGCCAGCATCCGGTCGACCCACTCGCTCTCCTCGGCCCGGGAGAACTGGTCGGGGATGAGCACCACGACGCGCTCCCCGTCGCGGTACGCGGACACCGTGCGCCGCCGGCGCTGGCTGCGCCGTACTTCGACGACGGGCTTCCGCGTCCCGGCCATCACTGGTCCGCGCAGCCTCGGATGACTGTCACGAGGGAAAGCTAATGCGTACTGACCAGGGGTCCGCAAGAGTCAACACGACGACACGCGCCCGGAAAATGGCGGTTGGTCGTCAGGAGTCCTGAAAAAATTCTTTGCGGCGGCAGTTGACCATCACCTGTCAGCCCCTGTCAACGTTAAGTGATCTACGGACGGGCTGTAGCGCTGGGGGCCTCCCCCGAAGGGGGATCTGAGGGCATTCACCCGGCGTGTCCCCGCGAAACTGACTTATCCGATGTAACTCGGCATGCACACTCTTGCCGACGACTTCCTCACAGAGTCGACGCACAGCTGACATGGAACTGCCCAGACCTGGGTAGGGTCCGCCAACCAGCGGTCACGCGAGTGATCGCGGAGAACCCCCGGCGCCGGCGCCACCTGTGGCCCGCCGCAGGGAAACCCGCCGGAGGCGTCCGGCGGACGAGACGAGGAGGGCTACCGTGGCCGACCAGGCCCAGACCTACAACGGTTACTGCGTGAAGTGCAAGGAGAAGCGGGACTTCGAGGGGCGCGTGGAGGTCTCGAAGACCGGCATGAACATGGCCAAGGGCAAGTGCCCGGTGTGCGGCACAACAGTGAACCGCATCCTGGGCAAGGCCAAGGTCTGACCCGTCCGGGTCGCACGGGGGAGGGGTGGCCGACGGCCACCCCTCCCCCGTCGCATAGCTGACACCGGCTACCGACGGGTTGTGGACAACCCCGGTTTTCCTGTGGACAACGCTGGCCACAGCCCGGCGCACCTGTGGACAACGATCGACGGAGAGCGCGGACACGGTCACGATTCGTGGCGTGACCGACCCGATGCCCCTCGCCCGCCCCACGCTGCTACCCGGTCTCACCCGGCTCTGGCGGGACCGGCACACCCTCCAGCTCGGGCTGGAACCCGGCCGGGCCGTGCTGCTCGAGGTGGCCAGCCCGGGCGCCGCCCGCCTGCTCGACCTGCTGGACGGCACCCGGAGCGAGCGGGCCGTGCTGGCCGCCGCCACCGCCGCGCGGGTCCCACCCGACGAGGCCCGGGCGCTGCTCGACACGCTCCGGGCCGCCGATCTCGTCGTACCCGCGCAGAGCCTGCTCCCCCGCGACCTCACCGGGCCGGTCCGGGCCCGGCTCACCGGGGAGGCCGACGCCCTGGCCCTGGCGGCGGCCGACCTGCCCGGCACACCCGCCCGGCTGCTGCGCCGCCGTCGGGCGGCGCGGGTGCTGGTCACCGGGGCCGGGCGGCTCGGCGCGGCGGTCGCCGTCGCGCTGGCGCAGGCCGGCGTCGGGCACGTCGTACCCGAGCTGGCCGGCCCGGTCCGTCCGGGTGACCTGGTCGGGACCGGCCTCACCGGCGCGGAGCTCGGCCGGCCGCTGGCGCCGGCGGTCCGCGCGGCGCTGGCCCGGTGCGCGCCGGGCACGGCGACCGGGCCGCTCCGGCCGAGTCGGGCCGACCTGGTGGTCCAGCTCGGCGCGGACCGCCCGGCGGCCCTGCTCGCCGCCGGCTACGCGCGGCGCCGCCAGCCGCATCTCCTGGTCGACCTGCGCGGCGGCGTGCCGGTGGTCGGCCCGCTGGTCCGCCCGCCGGTGGGCCCCTGCCTGCACTGCCTCGACCTGCACCGGACCGACCGCGACCCGGACTGGCCGGCGCTCGCCGCCCAGCTCGCGGCCGACGACGGCGACCGGGCCTGCGCGGCCACCACCCGGCTCGCCGCGGCGGCCTACGCGGCGGCCGAGGCGTTGACCCAACTCGACGGAGGCACGCCCGAGACGCTCGGTTGCGCGGTCGACATTCCGGCGCCCGGCCGGTTCCGGCACCGCCGTTGGCCGCCGCACCCCTCCTGCGGGTGCTCCGGGCATCGCCCGATCCGGTCGGCCGCACCCGCTCCCGGCCGCACAGCAGCAACGGGCCCGTCGAGTCGGTAACAATGACCGGGTGACCGACATCCCGCGCCGGGCCGTGTCCCGGACCGCCAAGCTCGCCGCTCTGCCGCTCGGTTTCGCCGGTCGGACCGTCCTCGGCATGGGCAAGCGGGTCACCGGGCTCGCGTCCGACGTCATCTCCGCCGAGATCCAGCAGCGCACCGCCGAGCAGCTGTTCAGCGTGCTCGGGCAGCTCAAGGGCGGGGCGATGAAGTTCGGTCAGGCCCTGTCGGTCTTCGAGGCGGCGCTGCCGGAGGAGATCGCCGCCCCCTACCGGCAGGCGCTCACCAAGCTCCAGGAGGCCGCCCCGCCGCTGCCCGCGGCGACCGTGCACAAGGTGCTCGCCGAGCAGCTCGGGCCGGACTGGCGGGACCGGTTCGTGGAGTTCAACGACACCCCGGCCGCCGCGGCCAGCATCGGCCAGGTGCACCGCGCGGTCTGGCGCGACCCGGGATACGGGCCGAACGGCGGTCCGCGCCACCGGGACGTGGCCGTGAAGATCCAGTATCCGGGCGCCGGGGACGCGCTGCTCGCCGACCTGAAGCAGCTCTCCCGGCTGGGCGGCATGTTCCGCGCGATCCAGCCCGGGCTGGACGTCAAGCCGCTCCTGGTCGAGCTGCGCGAGCGGATCACCGAGGAGCTGGACTACGAGCTGGAGGCCGAGTCGCAGCGCGCCTTCGCCGCCGCGTACGCCGACGACCCGGACATCTACATCCCCGAGGTGCTCGACGCCGCGCCCCGGGTGCTGATCACCGAGTGGGTCGAGGGCACCCCGCTGTCCCAGATCATCCGGGAGGGCACCGAGGAGCAGCGCGACGAGGCCGGGCGGCTGATGGCCGAACTGCACCTCTCCGCGCCGATGCGGGCCGGGCTGCTGCACGCCGACCCGCACCCGGGCAACTTCCGGCTGCTCCCGGACGGCCGGCTCGGCGTGATCGACTTCGGCGCGGTGGCCCGGATGCCGGAGGGCACCCCCGAGCCGATCGGCCGGATCGCCGCGCTGGCGCTGCGCGGCGACGCGGACGCGGTGGTGGCCGGGCTGCGCGACGAGGGTTTCGTCAGCCCCACCGAGCCGATCGACGCCGAGGGGGTGCTGGACTTCCTCCGGCCGATGCTGGAGCCGATCGCCGCGGACGAGTTCCGGTTCACCCGGGCCTGGCTGCGCGGCGAGGCGGCCCGGCTGGCCAGCCCGCGCTCCCCGACGTACCAGCTCAGCCGGCAGCTCAACCTGCCGCCGTCGTACCTGATGATCCATCGGGTGACGCTGGGCTCGATCGGGGTGCTCTGCCAGTTGGAGGCGAAGGCGCCCTACCGGGCGATCCTGGAGCGCTGGCTGCCCGGCTTCGCCCCGGTGGCCTGACCGCACGCACGCCGAAGGGGCGGCGACCATCCGGTCACCGCCCCTTCCGTGGTGTTTGGATCTAGAGAACGCCCAGGTCGCGAGCCGACTGGCTGCGGCTACGCATGGCGACGGTACGGGCGGAACGGGTTGCCTCAGTGCTCGTGGTGGTGCCGGCCTGAGGCCGGCGCATTCGAGCCCGGGACAACGCTTCGTGGAGTAGTTGCATCTCGGTTCCATTCGGCAGGTGCAGCATCGGTTTCGGCTTTCTCGCGGCCGGTGAGGTCACCGGCGGGGACGTTGGAACGGGGTTGTGTCAGGCTGCCAGCCGGACGGAGCTACGCGACTCGGACAGCCCACTGGCCGCCAGTCGCGCCTCCGCCTCGACCCGAAGCTGGGCGTCACGGGCGAGGTCCTCCTTGCGCGGACGGCCACGGGGCCGCTTGCGCGGGACGACCGCGCCACGCTCGAAGATCTCGCCGCCCCAGACGCCCCAGGGCTCGGCCCGCTCCACCGCGCCGGCGAGGCACTCGACGCGCAGCGGGCAGTCCCCGCAGAGCGACTTGGCCAGCTCGAGCTCGGCAGGCGAGTCGGAGAACCACAGGTCGGGGTCGAACTTCCGGCAGGGCAGGTTCGCCTCCACCTCGACGCTCACGTCGAGCGGGGCCAACGCCAGACTCATCCTCCGGTCACCTCTCTCTCACTTCGATCTCGTGGATCGCATTTCCGACGTACTTCGGCAAAAAACTGAGGCCGCGGATCCCGGTATGCGGGTTCCGCGGCCTCGAGGTGAGCCGGTGGTCTGGATCAGACCGGTCTACCTCGAGGTGGAACGCCGCGGACATCCGTGCGCTTCTTGACGTCACCGATGCCCATGCCCGTGAAGCCACTGGTCCCCTCGATCTCCGCCAGCGGCGCGACGGTCAGGTTCAGCTCGGCCTGAACCTGGACCTGGTGCACCTGCGGAGTCGACGGTCGAGCGGCAAGGGCCACCCGGACGGACGACAGCGGAGCGCAGGCAGCTGGCATCGCCGCCGGACGCTCATAGGTGAAGATCTCCACGGGTGCCACCTCCCTCAACGTTCCTCGTGCCGACCATGGACTCGTCCCCCGTGAGCAGCCAGAATGGCGCCGCTCGCGAGGTGTGTCCTGAGGCTATTCCTCGCCTCGGGGCGAGGGCAAACGATTTACGGCTAGATTTCGAAACTTTTCTGCGGGCAGACCTCGTCCACCCCCGCACCGGCCACGAGGGCCAGCACCGTATCCCCGTAAAGTCCTAGTTTGCGGGGGCCGATTCCGGCGATCGCGATCAGCTCCTCGGTGCGGCCGGGCCGCCGCTCGGCCAGCGCGGTGAGCGTGGCGTCGGTGAAGACCACGTACGCCGGCACCTTCTGCGCCCCGGCCACCCGCTGCCGCCACTCGCGCAGCCGCTCGTACAGCTCCTCGTCCAGATCGGACGGACAGGTCGGACAGCGGCCCAGCTTCCGGTCCGCCCCGGCGAGCAGGGTGGCGCCGCAGATCCGGCAGGAGACCACCTGGGCGCGCCGCCGCTCGGTGCGCCGGGCCGTGCCCGCGCCGGCCCGCTCGCCGCCGCCGGAGCGGTCGAGCTGGGGCAGGAACCGGGACGGCCGCCGGGCCCGGCCACCGGGCGAGCGGGCCGCCGCGTACGACAGCCAGAGCCACTCCCGCGCCCGGGTGATCCCGACGTAGAGCAGCCGCCGCTCCTCCTCGACCTGCTCCGGCGTCTTCGCGTACGTGGTGGGCAGGGTGCCCTCGGCCAGCCCGACCAGGAAGACGGCGTCCCACTCCAGGCCCTTGGCGGAGTGCAGCGAGGCGAGCGTCACCCCCTCCACGGTGGGCACGTGCTGCTGTGCGGCCCGGCGGGCCAGTTCCTCGTTGAAGGCGCTCAGGGTGACGAGGCGCTCGATCGCCACGGCCTCGCCGATCGGCACCACCTCGGGCGTGGCCGCGTACTCCTCGGCGAGCTGGACCAGGGCGGCGAGCGCCTCCCACCGCTCGCGCGCGGCACCGCCCGCCGGGGGCGCGTCCGGGGCCCAGCCCACCGCGCCGAGCCCTTCCACCACGGCGGCCGGCAGCGGGGTCTCCCCCGGGATGGACCGGGTGGCGGCCCGCAACGCCACCATGGCCTGGCGGACCTCGGGCCGCTCGAAGAAGCGCTCCGCCCCCTGCACGACATACGGCACCTCGGCCTCGGTGAGCGCCTTCTCGTACGCCTCGGACTGCGCGTTGGTGCGGAACAGCACCGCGATCTCCCGGGCCGGGGTGCCGCCGTCGATCAACGCCCGGCAGCGGGCGGCGACCGCGTTGGCCTCGGCCGGCTCGTCGGTGAAGATCCGCAGCTCGGGTTCCGGGCCGGGCGGGCGCTGGCCGTGCAGCTCCAGCCGGAGCCGGGCCTCGGCGCCCCGGGCCTGGGAGATCACCGCGTTGGCCAGCCCGACCACCTGGGGGGTGGAGCGGTAGTCGCGGACCAGCCGGACCACCGTGGCGCCCCGGTGGCGGCGCGGGAAGTCGACCAGGTAGGAGGAGCTCGCCCCGGTGAACGAGTAGATCGTCTGGCTGGCGTCGCCGACCACGGTGAGGTCGTCCCGGCCGCCGAGCCAGGCGTCCAGGAGCCGCTGCTGGAGCGGGTTGACGTCCTGGTACTCGTCGACCACGAAGTGCCGGTACTGGCCGCGGACCTGCTCGGCGACGTCGGCGTGCTCCTCGATCCCCCAGACCGCGGCGCGCAGCATGTCCTCGAAGTCGATCACCCCGTTGCCGCGCTTGAGCCGCTCGTACGCGGCGAAGACCTCGGCCACCTTCGTCGGCTCGTACGGGGTCTCGCGCAGCGCCTTGGCCGCGGCCACCACGTATTCACCCGGCTCGACCAGCGACGACTTGGCCCACTCGATCTCCCCGGCCAGGTCGCGGGCGGCGGCCCGGTCGGCCCGCAGGCCCACCTTGGCGGCGGCCAGGGTGACCACCCGCACCTTGCTGTCCAGCAGCTCCGGCATGGCCCGCCCCTCCAGCAGCCGGGGCGCGAAGTAGCGGACCTGGCGCAGCGCCGCCGCGTGGAAGGTGCGGGCCTGGACGCCGCCCACGCCCAGCGCGGTGAGCCGGGCCCGCATCTCGGCGGCGGCGCGGGCCGTGAAGGTGACCGCCAGCACGTGGCGGGCGGAGATGTCGCCGGTGAGGGCGCGGTGGGCGATCCGGGAGGTCACCGCCCGGGTCTTGCCGGTCCCGGCGCCGGCCAGGATGCAGACCGGGCCGGCCGGGGCGGTCACCGCGGACCGCTGCTCCGGGTCGAGGCCGGCCAGCACCCGTTCCGCCGCTGAGTGAACCACCACAGCCAGGAATCATTCCAGCCGCCGGCGATGTTGCAGCGATTAGCCTGGCCTGATCGGGCCGGGCGCGAGGCACACCGTTGGAGGACCTGACCATGTTGACGATGTATTCCACCTCGTGGTGCGGCTACTGCCACCGGCTGAAGTCGCAGCTCGACCGGGAGGGCATCGCGTACGAGGTGGTCGACATCGAGCAGGACACGAAGGCCGCGGAGTTCGTGATGGGCGTCAACGGCGGTAACCAGACCGTCCCGACGCTGCGGTTCGACGACGGCAGCGCCCTGACCAACCCCTCGATCACCCAGGTCAAGCAGCACCTGGCCAGCCTCCCCGGCTGACCCGACCACACCCTGCCACGAGCGGCCGCCCCCACGGGGCGGTCGCTCGTCGCGTCTCACGGCGCCGCGCCCGGGCGGGTCGCGGCGAGCACCTCCTGGTCGAGCGGGCGGCGGGGGGACGGGACGTGGACCAGGACGGGCCGGGGCGCGGTGAGCCGGCGGCCGCGCCAGAGGTAGAGGCCGGCGCCGGTGGTGGTCGCCCCGACCACGGCGAAGAGCAGGCGGTAGTCGAAGATGCCGACGAGCAGCGCGCCGGCCCCGATGGAGACCGCCTGCGGGCCGCTGACCAGCGCCTTCGCGGCGGCGGCGACCCGGCCCAGCAGCCCCGGCGGGGTCCGCCGCTGGATCAGCGTGTTCAGCCCCACCATGGTCAGCGGCAGGGAGACCCCGGCCAGCAGCAGTGCCACCACACCGAGCCAGAGCCGGGGGTACGCGAGCGCCAGCGCGGCCGGCCCGAAGAAGGTCACCCCGGCGGCGAGCGCGCCCACCTCGCCGGCCCGGCGCACCACGGCGGCCGAGAAGAGCCCGCCGACCAGCCCGCCGACGCCCTGCACGGTGACCAGCACGCCGACGAACGCGGCGTCCCGGCCCAGCCCCAGGTCGACGTACGCGAAGATCAGTGACTCGGTGAGGCCCATCAGGAGCGAGCCCAGCCCGTACCCGAGCAGGGCCCGGCGCAGCGCGGGGTCGCCGGCCAGGTGCCGCAGCCCGGCGCCCAGTCCGTCCGGCCAGCGGCGCGCGGACCGGGCCGGCGTGCTCTCGGTGACCCGGAGCAGGCCGACCACCGCCGCGGCGGTGAGGAAGCCGGTCATGGCCAGGGCGACCAGCAGCCAGCCGCCGACCGCCGCGTAGAGCCCGGCCCCGGCCAGCGGGCCGACCAGCCGCAACCCCTGCCGGACGGTCTGCAGCACCCCGTTGGCGTCGGCCAGCAGCGCGCCCGGCACCAGGTGCCGGATCAGCCCGCTGAGCACCGCGCTCAACGTGATGTACGACAGCCCGTAGAGCGCCGCCACCACGTAGATCACCCAGACGTCGGCGCGGTCGTGGACCGCGAGGAGCGGGCAGAGGAGCACGGCCGTGCCGAGGTTGGCGGCCACGAAGAAGGGCCGCCGGCGGCACCGGTCGACCACCCAGCCGACCAGCGGGGCCAGCGCCATGGGCGCGATGACGGCGAAGATGGTCGCTCCGGCCATGCCGTCCGACCCGGTCAGGTCCTTGACCCAGACGGCGAGGGCCAGCAGCAGGATCGACTCGGCCGCCATGCTCGCCAGCAGCGCGACGAAGAGCAGGCGGAAGTCGGGGCGGCGCAGGACGGTGCGCATCGGTCCCTCCCCTTTGTCGCGTGACACGCCCCCGCCGGAACCTCCGACACCGGCCCCGCCGTCCATACTGACCGTGGGGGGCGAATTTCATACAGTTACCGTCGCGTCCCGCGACGGTCGACGGAAAAGAGGACACCGTGCCTCCTGCCGCACCAGGTCCGATCCTGCGCCGTCGCAGGCTCGGCACCGAGCTGCGCCGCCTGCGCGAGCAGGCCGGCCTCACCGGCGACCAGGTCATCGAGCGGATCGGCTGGGCCTCCGCGTCCAAGCTGTCCCGGCTGGAGAACGGCCGCAGCCGCCCCGACCCGGACGACGTCGGCGTCCTGCTGACCCTCTACGGTGCCGAGGACGAGCTGCGCGAGGAGCTGCTGGGGATCACCCAGGAGGCCGGCGACATGCGCGGCTGGCTGCGCAACTTCCCGGTGATGACCCAGCAGCAGCGCGGCTTCGCCGAGCTGGAGGCGGGCTGCGCGGAGATCTCCGAGTACAACCCGGTGCTGGTGCCGGGGCTGCTGCAGACCCCCGGATACGCCCGGCACCGGATCATGTCCGCGGCCCAGGTGGCCGAGGAGGCGGGCGACCAGGAGACCGAGGACCCGGAGACCGAGGTACGCGCCCGGCAGGCCCGCCAGTCGCTGCTGACCCGCTCCCCCGACGCGCCGCGCTACACCGCGGTGCTGGAGGAGGCGGCGCTCGGCCGTCGGGCCGGCCCGCCCGGGGTGCTGCACGAGCAGATCGTCCACCTCTGCGAGCTGGCCATGCTGCCGAACGTCACGCTGCGCCTGCTGCTGCGGGACACCCGGGTGGCCGACTGGTACCTCCCGCCGACCGCCTTCTCGGTCTACCGGTTCGCCGATCCGCTCGATCCGGAGACGCTGGCCATCGAAGGTGGCTTCACCGACGTCATGTCGACCGAGGCAAACACCCTAAATCGCTATAAAGTGGTTTTCGAGTGGCTAAGCTCGGCGGCGCTCTCCGCATCGGACACCCTCTCCTGGCTGATCGAGGCGACGGGACGGCTGACCGGCGCGGCAGTCGAGTCCACAGTGGCGTTCGGGCCGGCAACGGCGCCGACCCAGCGCCGCCGCGACTCGGGGCGCCTGACGACGGATCGGTGATCCACGGGGCCGTCCGGCCTGCGGCGTCACTCGTCCCCATCGGAGCACTCCAGATCAGGAGCAGAACCATGAACGAGATCCGCAACAGCTCGTCCGAGCAGTTCGCCGGCGCCGCCTGGCGCAAGAGCACCCGCAGCCAGACCTCCAACTGCGTGGAGGTCGCGCCGCTGCGTAACGGGCCCGCGGAGGTGGCGCTGCGGGACAGCAAGGACCCGCGCGGGCCGGTGCTGCTCTTCAACCGGGCCGGCTGGCTCGGCTTCATCGCCGGCGCGAAGAACGGCCAGTTCGACCTGAACTGATCCGGCGAGCTCCCGGGGGCCGTCGGCAGGCTGCCGGCGGCCCCTTTCGCGTCCACCCCCGACGACCGTGCTGAGCTGGGTTCACCCGATCGGTCGACGCCCCGGACGATAGGCGAGTTTCACTTGCTGTGACCGCGCGTGGGCGTAACATGACGCAAGAGTGACGTGGAAGTTGCAGCCTGCATCCGTCCGTCCGCACCGGGGGACACCATGCGGTTCCTGATCGTCCGCACCGAGATCCGTGCCGCCGCCGACACCGACATCGCCGCCGCCTGGGCCGGCGGAGGTCGGCTGCGGGACGAGACCAGCGCGCCGGAACCGCGCCGCCAGGTCGTCCACGCCGAGGACCGGGACGCCGCCCTGCTGCTCGCCCGGGCGCTGTCCACCGTGGGGGCCGTCCGGGCCGGCCGGCACCGGGTCAAGGTGCTGCCGATCGAGGACCTGGATCCGACTCACCCCTACCACTGGGGCGGCAGTTGACCCACTGACGTCCGTCGTGGCCGGACCGGCTCCCCCGCCGCGTTCCACGCCTCACCCGGCCGCGACGGCCCGTGTTCCCGGCCCGAGACCGCCGCGGCAACGACGGTCCGGGCCGGGACCACGCCCGGGCCCGTGTTCCCGCCGGTCTGCAGACCGCCGCGGCAACGACGGTCCGGGCCGGGACCGCGCCCAGGCCCGTGTTCCCGTGGCAGCGACGGCGCGGCCATGGTGCGAGCGGTCAGCAGTGGCCGTCGAGCCAGCGGTGGACCAGGAAGAGGGCGATCGACGAGGGTGGCGGGAGGAGCAGGCGGTCGCCGCCCTCCACCCGGATCGGCTGGCCGGCCAGCGCCGCGCCGATCTCCCGCCGGGTGAACCACCGGGCGTGGGCGATCTCCGCCGGGTCGACCCGGATCGGCGCGTCGGCGTCGGCGCGGGCCAGGAAGCCGAGCATCAGCGAGCCGGGGAACGGCCAGGACTGGCTGCCCGCGTACCCGATCTCCTCGACCGCGACGCCGACCTCCTCGCGGACCTCGCGCAGCACGGCGGCCTCGGCCGACTCGCCCGGCTCGACGTAACCGGCCAGGCAGGAGTAGCGGCGCTGCCCCGGGGTGCTCGGCCAGGTGGCGTTGTTGCCGAGCAGGCAGCGCCCGTCGGGGCCGTCCACGCCGTCGTGCACCAGCACGATCATCGCCGGGTCGGTACGCGGCCAGATCCGGCCGCCGCCCGGGTCGACGCGGGACCAGCCGGCCTCGTCCACCTGGGTCGGATGCCCGGTCGACGACGAGTAGCCGTGCCGGACGTGCCAGTTCAGCAGGGCGAGCGCCGTGGTGAAGATCCCGGCGTCGCGGTCGGCCAGCAGGTGGCCGACCTCGCGCAGGTTGACCCGGCGGGTGCCGGCCAGCTCGGGCAGCGGCCCGTCCACCGCGAAGACCGGCACGCCGTCCGGCTCGACGCCGAGGAACATCGGCACCGACCGGGGCACCTCGGGCAGCTCGCCGGGAGCGACCAGCACCAGTTCCGGCGGGGCCCCTTCGCCGCGGACCAGGGCGCGTCCCTCGTCGGCCGAGTCCAGCACCAGCACCCGGGCCTGCTCCCACGCCTCGGCGAGCCAACCCGGGTCGGTCCGCCGGTGCGCCGCCCGGTCGAGCGTGGACCGGGCCAGCGGTGGGGCGGTCTCGCCCGTCATGTGGACTCCGTGCGGACCGGGGTGAGCGTGGCGAGGGAGTCGGCCACCCGCTCGGCGTCGCCGAGCACCACGGTGACCGCCTGCGCCGGGGCGAGGTAGCGGGCCGCCGCCGCGGCCACGTCGTCCACGGTCGCCGCGGCCAGCCGGGCGGCGTGCTCGGCGAGGAAGTCCAGGCGCAGCCCGTTGCCGGCGTACGCGCTGGTCAGCGAGGCCAGCCCGGCCTGGGTGGACATGCCGAGCTGGAGCGTGCCGAGGGCGTACTGGCGGGCCTGCTCCAGCTCGTCCGGCTTCGGTGGCAGGGCGGCCAGCCGGCCCAGCTCGTACATGGTCTCCAGCAGGGCGGGCGCGGTCACCTCGGTGGCCACCTCGGCCGCGGCGACCAGCACCGACCCGGCCACCGAGTGCTCGACCAGCGAGTGCGGGCCGTAGGTGTAGCCCTTGTCCTCGCGGATGTTCTCCACCC
This sequence comes from Micromonospora sp. NPDC004540, assembly GCF_040610095.1. Taxonomy (NCBI): domain Bacteria; kingdom Bacillati; phylum Actinomycetota; class Actinomycetes; order Micromonosporales; family Micromonosporaceae; genus Micromonospora; species Micromonospora sp. NPDC004540. The sequence goes on along the minus strand of NZ_JBEXLR010000007.1, from coordinate 24,791 downwards.
AGCGGGAGGAGAAGTAGCCGCCGAAGACCAGGTTGGCCAGTTGCAGCGCGGCGTGGTCGGGGTGGGTACGCGGCACGGCGGGCAGCGCGATCCGCAGCGAGGACTGCACCGACCCGGGCCGGTCGACCAGCAGCAGGGGGCCGGGCTCCAGCGGCGGCGCGGGCGGCAGCTCGGCCGGCTGCCCGTCGCCCTTCCAGCCGGAGAGCGCCCGCTCGGCGGCGTCCAGCGCCCGCTCCGGCTGCACGTCGCCGACCAGCACCAGCACCGCGCCGGCCGGGTGCACCCGCTCGGCGTGCAACCGGCGCAGCACCGGCGGCTTCACCGCGCGCACCTGGTCGGGCTCGGGGGTCTGCACCGCGTACGGGTGGCGGCCGTAGATCCGCTTGAGCAGCGCGGTCCGGGCCAGGTGGGCGGGCTGACTCTGGGCCACCTGGATCCGGTCGACCAGCCGATCCCGCTCGGTCTCGACCCAGTCGGCCGGGTAGACGGCCCCGGTCAGCACGTCGGCGAGCAGCTCCAGCATCCGCTCCAGGCCGGTGACCAGGCCCGCCCCGGAGAGCATCAGCCGGTCCGGGTCGACGCCGGCGGAGAGCCCGCCGCCGACCTTCTGCAACTCCGCGGCGAGCTGGGTCGCGGTGTGCGTCTCCGTGCCGGAGAGCAGGGTCTGCGCGAGCATCCCGCTGCGGGCCAGGTGGGTACGCCCGAACGGCATCCAGAGCCGCAGCTCGACCAGCGGGATCGCGCTACGGCGTACCGCGATCACGGTGAGCCCGTTGCCGAGCGTGCGCTCGGCCTGCTTGGGCAGCTTGAGCCTGCGGTTGGGACCGAGCGCCGGCAGCGGCCGCGTACCGGTCTCCACGGTTGCACTCATCGGGCGCCTCCGGCGATGACCTCGATGGACGCGCGGCGCTCCGGCCGCAGGGTGGCGGCGGCGGCGCGGACCTGCTCGTCGGTCACCTCGCCGACCAGCCGGGGCAGCTCGTTGAGCAGGCCCGGCTCGCCGCGCTGCTGTTCCAGGACGGCCATCCGCAGCGCCCGGCCGAGCACCGCGTCGGTGTCCCGCAGCAGGTGGGTGGCCATGCGGGCCTGGGTCCGGGCCAGCTCCCCCTCGGTCAGCCCGTCGGTGGCCAGGCGGTCCAGTTCCTCGTCGACGGTGCGCAGCACCTTGTCCACGTCGCCGCCGGGCGGCAGGTGGGCCTGGAGCAGCAGCGCGGTGGGGTCACGCACGTCGAACGGGTCGCCCATGAAGCCGAGGTAGCCGCCGAGGCTGGTGACCGAGCGGTCTCGCTGGACCAGCCGTTCGACCAGCCGGGAGGCGTCGCCGTCGGTGAGCACCTCGGCCAGCACCACGTACGGCAGGTAGCCGGCGAAGTCGGTCACCGGGTCGGGCACCCGCCAGGCCCCGGCCACCGCCGGCAGCGGGGCCAGCTGGTCGGTGTACGAGGTGCGCCGCTCGGCGCTGAGGTCGGGCTCGGTGAAGTCGGGGCGCTCCGGGGCGGGCCGGGCCGGAACGTCGCCGAAGTGCCGCTCGATCAGGGCGGTCGCCTCGGCCACGTCGATGTCCCCGCTCACGGCGAGGACGGCGTTGCCGCTGGCGTAGTAGCGGCGGAAGAAGTCGGCCGCGTCGCCGACGGTGGCCGACTCCAGGTCGTCGAAGGAGCCGTAGCCGTCGTGCGCGTTGGGGAAGGTGTCGAACATGACCGGCGGCAGGGTGAGCCAGGGGAACCCGCCGTACGGCCGGTTGAGCACGTTGACCCGGATCTCCTCCTTGACCACGTCGACCTGGTTGCGCAGGTTCTCCTCGGTCAGCCGGGGGCCGCGCATCCGGTCGGCCTCCAGGAAGAGCGCCCGTTCCAGGGCGTTGCTGGGCAGAGTCTCGTAGTAGTCGGTGTAGTCCAGGTGGGTGGAGCCGTTGAAGGTGCCGCCGGCGCCCTGGACGTGCCGGAAGTGGGCCAGCTTCTCCAGGTTCTCCGAGCCCTGGAACATCAGGTGCTCGAAGAGGTGGGCGAAGCCGGTGCGCCCCTCCGGCTCGGAGCGGATGCCGACGTCGTAGACCACCGCCACCCCGATGACCGGGGCGCTGCGGTCGGGGGTGAGCACCACCCGCAGGCCGTTGCCGAGCGTGAACCGCTCGGCCGGGTATTTCGTCGCTGGAATTTTGGCTCTCCGCGTCGGCACGAGATCGACCCTAACGCGTCGGCAGCGCCCGCACCGGCGGTGTGCGCGGGCCCACCGGACGGCGGTGTCGGGCGGGGGCCGACCGGCGTCGCCATCTCCACCGAACAGGTGGGAATTGCAGAGAATCTCCAGGTCGCGCGTCCCGGATCGTGAACGGGTCTTGACGCCGCCCATCGCCTGCCCCAGTCTTCCTACCAACTAAGTAGGAATACTGCGGATTGGATACACGATGAGACGGCTCCCCTTCCGCCGCCTGGTCACCCTGGCCACCCTCGCCGTGGTCGGCGCGGCCACCCTGGGCGCCACCGCGGCCTGCGGCGACGACAGCGACGACGCGGCCGGCGGCTCCGGTCCGGTGACGCTGCGCCTCGGCTACTTCCCGAACATCACCCACGCGCCGGCCGTCGTCGGCGTGGAGAAGGGCATCTTCAAGGAGAAGCTGGGCGGCGACGTCACGCTGGAGACCAAGACCTTCAACGCCGGACCGGCGGCCATCGAGGCGGTCTTCTCCGGCGCGCTCGACGCCACGTACATCGGTCCGAACCCGACCGTGAACGCCTTCTCGAAGTCCAAGGGTGAGGCGGTCCGGGTCGTCTCCGGCGCCGCGTCCGGCGGCGTCGCGCTGGTCGTGAAGCCGGAGATCACCTCGGTGGAGCAGCTGCGCGGCAAGAAGATCGCCACCCCGCAGCTCGGCAACACCCAGGACGTCGCGCTGCGCTACTGGCTCAAGGAGAAGGGCCTGCAGACCACCAAGGAGGGCGGCGGCGACGTCAAGGTGGTCCCCCAGGAGAACGCGCAGACGGTGGAGACCTTCAGCAGCGGCGCCATCGACGGCGCGTGGGTGCCCGAGCCCTTCGTCTCCCGGCTGGTCAACGCGGGCGGCAAGGTGCTCGTCGACGAGCGCGACCTCTGGCCGGACAAGAAGTTCGTCATCACCAACCTGCTGGTCAGCACCAAGTTCCTCAAGGCGCACCCGGACGTGGTGAAGAAGCTGGTCGAGGGGCAGGTCGCGGCCAACGAGTTCGTCAACAGCAAGCCGGACGAGGCCCAGCAGGCCATCTCCGACCACATCGGCAAGATCACCGGCAAGCCGCTGGACCTCAAGCTGATCAAGCAGGCCTGGCCGACGCTGGAGTTCACCAACGACCCGATCCCGGCCTCGCTGAAGACCGGCCTGGACCACGCGGTCGCCGTCGGGCTCACCCAGCCGGTCGACCTGAACGGCCTCTACGACCTGAAGTACCTGAACGAGGTGCTCAAGGCCCAGGGCAAGGCCGAGGTCGTCCAGCCGTGACGTCGACCACGACGACCCCGCGCAGCGCGACCGGCTCGGTCGCGCTGCGCGGCGTGACCAAGGTGTACGGCCAGGGCGATCAGGCCGTCCTGGCGCTGGACAGGGTCTCGCTGGACGTCGCCCCCGGCGAGTTCGTCTGCCTGGTGGGCGCGTCCGGCTGCGGCAAGAGCACGCTGCTCAACCTGGTCGCCGGGCTGGACCGGGTCAGCGGCGGCCGGATCGACCTGGGCGAGGGGGTCAACCCCGGGCTGATGTTCCAGGAGTCGGCGCTGTTCCCGTGGCTCACGGTCGAGGGCAACGTCGAGGTGCCGCTCAAGCTGCGCGGGCTGCCCCGGGCGGAGCGCAGGGCGCGGGTCGCGGAACTGCTGCGCACCGTCCACCTGTCGGAGTTCGGCCGCAAGCGCCCGCACCAGCTCTCCGGCGGCATGCGGCAGCGCGTCGCGCTGGCCCGCACGCTCGCCCTGGACACGCCGGTGCTGCTCATGGACGAGCCGTTCGGCGCGCTCGACGCCATGACCCGGGACATCCTCCACGACGAGCTGGAGCGGATCTGGTCCGAGCGGAAGCTCACCGTGATCTTCGTGACCCACAACGTCCGCGAGGCGGCCCGGCTCGCCGACCGGATCATCCTGCTCTCCAGCCGGCCCGGCCGGATCATCTACTCCACCGAGGTCGACGTGCCGCGACCCCGGCGGATCGACTCGCCGGAGATCGCGGCCATCGCCGCCGAGGTCACCGACCGGCTGCGTACGGAGGTGGGCCGCCATGGCCAGTGACACCCTCGCCGGAGCACCGCGTTCGGACGCGGAGATCTCCGGCCTGGACGCCCTGGAGATCGCCGGCCGGGAGAAGGTGCCGTCCCGGGTGCGCCGGGTCTGGTCGGCCACCTGGCCAAAGCTGGCCGCGCTGGCCCTGGCCATCGCCCTGTGGCAGGCCGTGGTCTGGAGCGGCTGGAAGGACCCGTGGGCGCTGCCCGGGCCGGTGCCGGTCTTCGCGGACCTCGGTCATTACGCGCTCAGCTCGGCGCTCTGGGAGGGCCTGGCCACCACCGCACGCCGGGCCGCCGTGGGCTTCGCCGCCGCGGTCGCCGTCGGTTTGCTGCTCGGCCTCGCGGTGGCCCGGGTGAAGGTGCTCCGCGCCGCGATCGGCTCGATGATCACCGCGTTGCAGACCATGCCGTCGATCGCCTGGTTCCCGCTTGCGATCCTGCTCTTCGAACTCAGCGAGCAGGCGATCTTCTTCGTGGTGGTGCTCGGCGCGGCGCCGTCCGTCGCCAACGGCGTCATCCACGGCGTGGACTACGTGCCGCCGCTGCTGGTCCGGGCCGGCCGCAACCTCGGCGCCCGGGGGCTCAACCTCTACCGGTACGTGGTCGCGCCCGCCGCGCTGCCGGCCATCGTGGCCGGACTCAAGCAGGGCTGGGCGTTCGCCTGGCGCAGCCTCATGGCCGGCGAACTGCTGGTGGTCATCGCCAGCCGGACGTCGATCGGCGCGCAGCTCACCTACGCCCGGGAGCTGAGCGACCCCGTCCGGCTGATGGCCATCATGATCGTCATTCTGGTGGTGGGCATCGTGGTGGACGCCGCGTTCGGCGCGGCCGACAAGGCGATCCGCCGCCGCTGGGGCGTGCTGGACCAGGCCGGCAACTGAGGCCGTGTACGTCTCCGCGCGCGCCGACTACGCGCTCCGGGCCATGCTCGCCGTCGCCGACGCCGCCGGGTCCACCGGCGACGGGGGGTACGGGGGCGGCGAGCTGGTCAAGGCGGCGAGCCTGGCCGAACGCCAGGACATTCCGCTCAGCTTCCTCCAGAGCATCCTGCTCGACCTGCGCCGGGCCGGGCTGCTGCACAGCCACCGCGGCACCGAGGGCGGGTACGCGCTGACCCGCCCGGCCGCCGAGATCAGCGTGGGTGACGTGCTGCGGGCGGTGGGCGGGGCGCTGACCAGCGTCCGGGGGATGCCCGCCGACCGGGCCGGCTACCACGGGGTGGCCGCCGGGCTGCGGGACGTCTGGCTGGCGGTGGACGGCGCGATCGCCCTGGTGGTCGACCGGACCACCCTCGCCGACCTGTTGGCGGACCGCGCCGCGGCATCCTGACCGCCCCCGGCCGGATCGGGCCGCGGGTGCGACGCGGCCCGGACCCGATCGACTCCGGCTCGGCGAGCCGGCGTTGTCCCGGCACGCCGGACCCCGCCGCCCGCCGGGCCGGAGTGGAGGATCAGCCCCGGCGGCGCGGGCGGCGGGACCGGGCCGGCCGGGAGGCCGGCGCGGGGTGCGGCGCGGGCGGCGGGGTGAGGCTGACCGGCACACCGGTGGGCTGGCGGGCGCCGGTCACGCGGGCCAGTTCCTCGTCGCCGGGGCGCACCCGGGCGGTGTGCGGGGTGATGCCGGCGACGGTCATCAGCCGGGAGACGTCCCGACGCTGCTCCGGCAGGACCAGCGTGACCACGGTGCCGGACTCCCCCGCCCGGGCGGTCCGCCCGCCGCGGTGCAGGTAGTCCTTGGCCTCGGTCGGCGGGTCGGCGTTGACCACCAGATCCAGCCCGTCGACGTGGATGCCCCGGGCCGCCACGTCGGTGGCCACCAGGGCGGTCACGTGGCCGGTGCGGAACTGCTCCAGGATCCGGGTGCGCTGCGGCTGGGTCTTGCCGCCGTGCAGCGCGGCGGCGCGTACGCCCTTGGCGAGCAGTTGGCGGGCGACCCGGTCGGCGCGGTGCTTGGTCGCCATGAACAGGATGGTGCGGCCCTCGCGGGCGGCGATGTGGGCCAGCGCGGCCGGCTTGTCCTCCGCCTCGACGTGCAGCACGTGGTGGGTCATCGCGGTCACCGTGGCGGTGCCCGGGTCGACGGAGTGCGACACCGGGTTGCTCAGGAAGCGGCGGACCAGCTTGTCCACACCGCCGTCCAGGGTGGCCGAGAAGAGCATCCGCTGGCCGTTCGGGGCGACCTGCTCCAGCAGCTTCGTCACCTGCGGCAGGAAGCCCATGTCGGCCATCTGGTCGGCCTCGTCGAGCACGGTGACGGCCACCTGGTCGAGGCGGGCGTCGCCACGGTCGATCAGGTCGTGCAGCCGGCCGGGGGTGGCCACGAGCACCTCGGCACCGGCGCGCAGCGCGTCCGCCTGCCGCTGGAGGGAGAGCCCGCCGACCACGGTGGCGCAGCGCAGCCCGAGCGCCCGGGCGTACGGGGTGAGGGCCGCGGTGACCTGCTGGGCCAGCTCGCGGGTGGGCACCAGCACCAGCGCCAGCGGGCGGCGGGAACCGGCCCGGCGACCGGCCGTGCGGTGCAGCAGCGGCAGCCCGAAGGCGAGCGTCTTGCCCGAGCCGGTGCGGCCACGGCCGAGCACGTCGCGGCCGGCCAGCGAGTCCGGCAGGGTCGCCGCCTGGATCGGGAACGGCTCGGTGATGCCCTGCGCGGTCAGCTCGGTGACCAGTGCCGGGGCCAGGCCGGCGGCGGCGAAGGTGGAAATGGTCATGGTCATGCGAAAAGCCTTCCTCGACGCGGCACGTGTCGAGGAAGGGCGCCGGGAGCGGCGCGTCACCGGCGTCGCCGGTGGTCACAAGCACGAACCGAAAAGGTACGGGCCGGCCCGCCGCAGCACGCCACGTCCCGCGGAGCGGGTGGGCGGCGCAGCGGACCGGCCCGTCACCGCGCCCGGGGGGCGCGATGGGTGTTACCGGATGATCCGAAGATCAGAGCGGACGGATGTTCTCCGCCTGCGGGCCCTTCTGGCCCTGGGTCACCTCGAACTCGACCCGCTGGTTCTCGTCCAGGCTCCGGTAGCCGGAGGTCTGGATCGCCGAGAAGTGGGCGAAGACGTCGGCGCCGCCGTCGTCCGGGGTGATGAAGCCGAAGCCCTTGTCAGCGTTGAACCACTTGACGGTGCCAATTGCCATTTGTTTCGTCTCCTTGACGGAACGTTCGGACCCGCACCTGTTGCGGGCCGAAGAGGAGCACACCGCGCGCGAGTGCGCGGCGTACCTGTCGCTGCTGGTCGCCCCGCCCGGAGAACTCCGGACACAACAAAGAGCGCCTGGGGCCACAATCCGCCAGGCGCACACAGAGTCTCTGGAAACCAAAACTGCAACGCGCCTAACCTACCACGATCTCTGCAACACCGCGCCCTCTGTCGGAAATTCCGGCACCGCCGCGACCAGCGCGGTCAGCCCCGCGGCGTCGAGGAGGTCGGCCGGGCGGACGGTCACGCCGTCCCGGACGTAGTGGAAGGCGGCACCGACCCGCTCGACCGGCACCCCGGCCAGCTCGGCCCAGGCCAGCCGGTAGACGGCGAGCTGCACGGCCGCCGCGTCGGCCTCCCGCCCGGCAGGCTGCCGGCCGGTCTTCCAGTCGACCACGTCGTAGCGGCCGCCGGGGCGGGCGAAGACCGCGTCCATCCGGCCCCGGACCACCACCCCGGCGATCACCGTGGCGAACGGCACCTCCACCTCCACCGGCACCCGGTCGGCCCACTCGCTGGCCAGGAAGCGCTCCTGGAGTTCGGTGAGCGCGTCGTCCGGGGCGGCGTCGTCGTCGGCCGCGCCGGGCAGCTCGTCCACATCGAGCAGCCGGTCGGCGCCGAACCGCTGCTCCAGCCAGGCGTGGAAGGCGGTGCCCCGCCGGGCGTACGGGTTGGGTTCGGCGGGCATCGGCCGGCGCAGCGTGCGGGCCAGCGCCTCCGGGTCGCGGCGCAGCGCCACCAGCTGGGTCACCGACAGGTGCCCGGGCAGCTCCACCTCGACCGCCTCGGCCCGCCGGGCCAGCTCGGCCCGCTCGGCGAGGAGCAGGTCCGCCTCCCGCCGCCAGCGGGCCACCTCGGTGTCCTCGGCGGGCGCCTGAGTGTCGGCATCCTCGGCCGGTGCCGGCGCGGTCGCCGCGGCGGCGGCCAGCAGGGCCTCCTCGCGGCGGGCCGCCTCGGGGTCGGCCAGGCAGCGGCGGACCAGGGCGGCCGCCTCGGCCAGCGCCGGCCGGCGGGCGCCGAGCGGGTCGGCCGGCCACTCGGCCCGCAGCACCGTCTCGGTGGTCGGGTTGACCGCGTCCCCGGCGGGCTCGGGCGCCCAGGCGTCGACCAGGTGGCCGTCCGCGCCGGCCAGGCAGGCGTCATGCACCTCGCGGAGGAAGACCGACGGGCCGCGGAACCGCTTCGTCCCCTCCCCCCACCAGTAGCCGGAGCAGAGCAGCAGCCGGCGGGGCCGGGTCACCGCCACGTACGCCAGCCGGCGCTCCTCCCGCTCGTCGTGCGCCCGCCAGGCGTCGGTGAAGTCCTCCACGGCCCGGGCCACCCCGCGCTGGTCCTCCGCCCCGTCGAGGCCCAGCTCGGGCAGCCCGTCCGCGTCGCCGCGCAGCGGGAACGGCAGCACGCCGAGCCCGCCCAGCCAGTGGTCGGAGTTGCGCACCGGCCCCGGCCAGACGCCCCGGGTCAGCCCGGCGACCGACACCACGTCCCACTCCAGGCCCTTGGCGGCGTGCGCGGTGAGTATCTGCACCGCGCCCTCCACCACCTCGACCTCGCCCGGGGTGAGGCCGCGCTCCTCGTCCTCGGCGGCGGCCAGGTAGGCGAGGAACCCGGCCAGCGTGGCGCCCGGGGTCTCGCCGCTGAACCGGGCCGCGACGTCGCCGAGCGCGTCCAGGTGGGCGCGGGCCAGGCCGGCGTCGCCGGCGCCGTCCCGGCCGGCCCGGACCGCCACCTCCACGTCCAGGCCGATGGTCCGCTCGATGTCCGCGATCAGCTCCGGCAGGGACTGGTCCAGCCGGTAGCGCAGCAGCGCCAGCTCCATCCCGTACGACCGCAGCCGCGCGTACCCCTCCGCCGAGTACGCCTGCGCCGGCCCCAGGTCGGCGAGCGCCTCGACCAGGGTGGCCTCGTCCAGTGCGTCCACGGTGATCTCCGGCCCGTCGTCGCCGGTCACCTCCCGGCGGGCGCGCGCGACGGCCCGGGCCCGCCGGTGCAGGGCGACCAGGTCGCGCGGCCCGATCCGCCAACGCGCGCCGGTGAGCAGCCGCAGCAGCGCCGCCCCGTCGGTCGGGTCGGCGAGCACCCGCAGCGTGCAGACCACGTCCCGGACCTCGGGGGTGTCCAGCAGGCCGCCCAGGCCGACCACGTCGACCGGCAGCCCGCGGGCGCGCAGCGCCGCCTCGATCGCCGGGATCTGGCTGCGCAGCCGGACCAGCACGGCGGTGGTGGGGCGCCGGTGCGCCGGGATGTGCTCGGGCAGCGCGTCCGGCATCCCGGCCGCGCCGCGCCAGGCGGCCAGCACGCTGTCCGCGATCCAGTCGGCCTCGTCGGCGTACGTCTCCAGCAGCGCGCAGTGCACGGTGCCGGCGGCCCGCCCGCCGGGGCTGCGGTGCGGGATCGGGTCGCGGACGCTGAGCGCGGCGTGCAGCTCGGGCACCCGGGCGCCGGCCGCCCGCAGCGGCACCGACAGCGCGTTGGCGACGCCGAGGATCTCCGGCCGGTTGCGCCAGCTCGTGGTGAGGCTGAGCACCTCGGCGGGAGCGCCGTCGGTGCGGGCGAACTCGGCGGGGAACCGGTCCAGCGTGCCGGCGCTGGCCCCGCGCCAGCCGTAGATGGACTGGCAGGGATCACCCACGGCGGTGACCGGATGGCCGCCGCCGAAGAGCGCGTTGAGCAGCACCACCTGGGCGTGGCTGGTGTCCTGGTACTCGTCGAGCAGCACCACCCGGAACCGGTCCCGCTCGATCACCCCGACGCCGGGGTGGTCGCGGGCCACCCGGGCCGCCCGGGCCAGCTGGTCGGCGAAGTCCATCGCCTCGAAGTCGTCCTTGCGCCGGCCGTAGGCGCGGACCAGCGGAAGCAGCTTCAGCCGGGTCTGCTGGAGCTGGAGGGCCTTGCGCACGTCGGCGTAGACCCGGCCCGGGCGGGACTGCACCTCGGCGAAGAACCGGCCGGTCCAGGCGGCCAGCTCGTCCGGGTCCACCAGATGCTCGTCCAGCTCACCGGCCAGGGCGAGGACGGCGTCGGTGATGGTCGACGGCATCCGGTCCACCTCGGACATGTCGCCGTCGTAGTTGCGCACGAGCAGGTCGACGAGCTGCCAGCGGGACGCCTCGGTGAGCAGCCGGGTGGTCGGCTCGTAGCCGGCGCGCAGCCCGTGCTCGGTGACGATCCGGCCCGCGTACGAGTGGTAGGTGGAGACGGTCGGCTCGCCCGCCAGGGGGTCGGCGTGCGGGTCCCGGCCCTGCCGACCGAGCCGCCGGATGAGCTGGTCGAGCCGGGTGCGTACCCGGTGCGCCAGCTCGCCGGCCGCCTTGCGGGTGAAGGTGAGGCCGAGGATCTGCTCGGGGCGGACGTAGGAGTTGGCGACGAGCCAGACCACCCGGGCGGCCATCGTCTCGGTCTTGCCGGAGCCGGCGCCCGCGACCACCAGCAGCGGCTCCACCGGCGCGGCGATGATCGCCGCCTGTTCCCGGGTGGGCGCCGGCAGCCGGAGCAGCTTGGCCAGCTCGACCGGGGTGTAGCGGGGGCCGGCGTCGGCCGTCCGGGGCACCGGGGTGGCGGTGGTGCTGAACAGCGTCGGCTGGGTCGTCATGGGTGCTCCGTGGGCGGCTCGACGACCTGGCGTCCCTGCCCGGAGACCGGGCAGCTCGTCCGCACCGGGCAGACCCGGCACTTCGAGTTGGCGACGGCGGCGAAGGTGGCGGCGGCCATCGTGTCGGCGGTGCGCCGGACCAGCGCGGTGGCCCAGCCGGCCTCGGGCCCCTCCCCGGCGGCCGCCTGGGACTGCTCCTTGGCGTCCTTGGCCCCGGTGCCGAGCTGCACCAGCGCAGCGCCACCGGACTCCTCGCCGAACTCGGCGAACGCCCCCGCCTCCACGGCCGCCTGGTAGGCCCCGAGCTGCGGGTGCTCGGCCACCTCCCGCTCGGTGACCGCGGTGGACTTGCCGGTCTTCAGGTCGATCACCACGAGCCGCCCCTCGGCGTCGATCTCCAGCCGGTCGACCCGGCCGGTCAGCTCGACCGGCCGACGCGGGTCGTCGAGGCGGACCGCGAACTCGTGCTCGATGGCGAGCAGCCGCCGCGGGTTGCCGGCCAGCCACCGCAGCAGCTTGTCCACCATGGCCTCGGCGCGGGCCCGTTCCGGGCCGACCATCCAGCGGGCGGCCAGCTCGATGGCGTCGAACCGGGCGGCCACGTACTCCAGCAGGGCGGTCCGGTCGACGCTGGCGTCCTCGGCGAGCATGGCGGCGGCGTGCACCAGGTTGCCGACGCCCTGCGCGGCGCTGGCCGGGGCGCTGCCGCCGTGCCGTTCCAGCAGCCAGCGCAGGCTGCACCGCAGCGCGCTCTCCATCGCCGACGGGGTGACCTTCACCGGCTCGCCCTCGTCGACCAGCGGCCGGTCGTCGGAGAGCCCGCGCAGCCCCCACCAGTCGTCCGGATGCGCGCCGGGCACCCCGGCGGCGGCCAGCCGGGCCAGCTCGGCCGCCGCCGCGCGCCGCCGGGTGACCGGCGCCGCCGGGTCGGTGACCGCGGTACGCAGCTCCGCCACCAGCGCCGACAGGGTGAGCCCGCGCGGCGGCAGGGTGACCGGCAGCGCGCCGGGCGCCCCGTCCTGGGGATCCTCGTCCCCCGCCGGCACCGGCCCGTCCGACGCCGGCGGCACGGTGAGCGCGGCACCGTCGCCGGGCCGGCGACCGGCCAGGTTCGCCGGGGTCCCGGCGGCACCGCCGGTCGGGCCGCCATCGCCCGGGCCGCCGTGGGTCGGGCCGCCATCGCCCGGGCCGCCGTCGGTCGGGCCGCTCGGGCGCGGGCCCGGGTCGGGGCCGGGCGGCGTCGTGCCGCCCCCGCCGACGGCGGGCGGATCCGTGGCGGCCAACTCGTGCAGGAAGCGGCTGGGCTGCTCCTCGTGGTCGTCGCCGCCGACCGCCGCCGAGGCGACCGCGGTGACCAGCAGCCGGCGCCGGGCCCGGCTGACGGCAACGTGGAACAGCCGGCGCTCCTCGTCCAGCAGCGCCGAGGTCTGCCCGACCAGGCTGGCCCGCAGCCCCGCGCCGTCGGCCCGGCCGGCGAGCACGTCGACCAGCCGCTCCGAGCCGAGCAGGCTGCCGCGCAGCCGAAGGTCCGGCCAGACGCCCTCCTGCACCCCGGCGACGGCGACCAGGTCCCACTCCAGGCCCTTGGCGGCGTGCGCGGTGAGCAGGCGTACCGCCTCGCCCCGGTCGGCGCTGGCGGCGAGGGTGTCGGCCGGCAGCTCCTGGCCGAGCACGTGGTCGAGGAAGACGTCGGTGCGCGCGCCGGGCAGCCGGTCGGTGAACCGGGCCGCCGCGTCGAAGAGCACCATGACCGCGTCCAGGTCGCGGTCGGCGGCCTCGGCCCGCCAGCGCTGCGCGGTCTCGTGCTCGCCGGTGGCCGCCCGGCCCCGGGTGATCGCGCCGGCCCAGCGCTCGGCGAGGCCGCTCTCCCGCCACACCGCCCAGAGCACGTCCTCGGCGGTCGCGCCGGGGGTGGCGGCGGCCTGCCGGGCGGTCTCCAACAGGTGCGCCACCGCCTGCGCCGGTGCCGCCCAGCGCCGCTCGACGGTGGCCAGCTCGGCCGGGTCGCGCAGCGCCTCGACGATCAGCTCACCGGAGGGGCGGCGGTCGCCGCCGGCCAGCGCGAGCGCGCGCAGCCCCTGACGGAGCCGCCGCTCGGCGAGCGGGTCCGCGCCGCCCAGCGGCGAGTGCAGCAGGGCGACCGCGGACTCCTCGTCGAGCCGGTCGGGGTCGAGCGCGCAGCGCAGCAGGAGCAGCAGCGGGGTCACCCCGGGCTGGAGGTGAAGCGGCAGGTCCTCGCCGTGCACCACGGTCGGCACCCCGGCGGTGTGCAGGGCGCGGCGCAGCGAGGGCAGCTGCCGACCGGTGGAACGGACCAGCACCGCCATCCGGGACCACGGCACCCCGTCGAGCAGGTGCGCCTCGCGCAGCGCGTGGGCCAACCAGGCGGACTCGCTGGTGGCCGAGCGGAAGGTGCGCACCTCCAGGGCGCCGGGCGGGGCGTCGGGGAGCGGGCGCAGCCGCCGGTGCGCCGCCGGGCCGCGCAGCCGGCGGGCCAGCCGGGCGGTCGCCGCCAGCAGCTCCGGCCCGGCCCGGTAGGAGGTGGTCAGCGTCACCTGGGCGGCCGGCGCCCCGGAGGCCGTGCGGAACCGGTGCGGGAAGGTGGTCACGCCGGCCGGGTCGGCGCCGCGGAAGGCGTAGGTGGAGGCGTCCGGGTCGGCGAAGGCGACCAGGGACTTGCCGCCGCCGGCCACGACGGCGAGCAGGTCGAGCTGGGCGGGGTCGGTGTCGGCCAGCTCGTCGACGTAGACGTGGGCCAGCCGGCGGCGCTCGGCCGCCAGCAGCTCCGGGTCGTCGAGCAGCATGCCGGTGGCGGCGCGGACCAGCTCGGCCGGGTCGTACGCGATGGAGCCCCGGTTGCTCACGTCGCGCAGGGCGAGGACGGCCACGTACTCGCGGAGGAAGCGGGCGGCGGCCGGCCAGTCGGCGCGGCCCAGCTTCTCCCCCAGCCGGGCCAGCTCGACCGGGCCGACGCCCCGCTCGGCGGCGCGCATCAGCAGGTCGCGGAGCTGCTGGGCGAAGGCCCGGGTGCGCAGCGCCGGGAGCAGGTCCTCCGGCCAGCCGACCGGGTCGTCCGCCGGCTCCTCGCCCACCGCGTCGAGCAGCTCGCGGATGATCAGGTCCTGTTCGGGGCCGGTGAGCAGCCGGGGCGAGGGTTCGCCACGCTCGGCGGCGGCCCGGCGGAGCAGGCCGAAGGCGTACGCCGCGAAGGTGCGGACCAGCGGCTCGCGGACCACCCGGTGACCGTCGCCGGCGATCCGCGCCTCGATCCGGTGGCGCAGCTCGGTGGCGCCCCGCCGGCCGAAGGTGAGCACCAGGACGTGTTCCGGGTCGACGCCTTCGGCCACCCGGGCGGCGACCGCCTCGACCAGGGTGCCGGTCTTGCCGGTGCCGGGGCCGCCGACGACCAGCATCGGCCCGTCGGTGTGGGCGACAACCTCGGCCTGCACCGGATCCGGCCGGCGCGGCGGCGGGTGTGCGGCATCGCCCGCGGACCCCCCGGATCGCGGCTCCGTCTCGGCCGGCCCGCCGGACCGACCACCCCCCTGCCCCGCCCCGGCGGCGCGGGAGACCCCCGTCCCCACCCCACCGGGCCGGCGCACCAACCGGTACGCCTGCATCCCCGACATCCCACCACGCCGGTACGACACGCGAAAACCTGCCGCCCTCCCCCGCACCCCAGCTCACGTCGATCATGAGGTTGGCGGCACCCAGGGAGATCGACTTCGCCGTCAACCTCATGATCGTCCGAGGCCGGCGAGGGCGGGTGGGGGAGTCAGGTGAGGTGGGTGTCCAGGAGGTCGAGGGCTTCTTGGACGGTGGGCGCCACCAGCAGGAGGTCGAGGCCGGCGGGTTTGAGGAAGTGCTGGTCGGCCAGGGTGCGCAGCCAGTCGAGCAGGGGGCGGTAGAAGCCGTCGGCGTCGACCAGCACCATCGGCTTGGCGTGCATGGCCAGCGTGGCGGTGGTCCAGACCTCGAACAGCTCGTCCAGGGTGCCGAGCCCGCCGGGCAGCGCGAGGAACGCGTCCGACTTGTCGATCATCAAGGTCTTGCGGCTGGCCATCCCGTCGGTGACCAGCAGCTCGTCGGAGGCCAGGTCGGCGACCTCCAGGTCGACCAGGGCCTGCGGGATGACGCCCAGGGTCCGGCCGCCGGCGGTCCGCGCCCCGTCGGCCACCGCGCCCATCATCCCCACGCACCCGCCGCCGCTGACCAGGGTGTGCCCGCGCCGGGCCAGCTCCGCGCCGGTCTCGGTGGCCAGGTCCAGCCAGCGGGCGTCGAGGGTGCGGGAGGACGCGCAGAACACGCAGACGTTGGCCATCAGCCCTGCTCCGCCGGCCCTTCGGGGGCGGCCTCCGCGGCGGCCTGCTGGTCGGCGGCGAGCCGGGCGACCGCCTCCTCGCGGATCGCCTCCTTCTCGGCGGAGAGCACCGCCTCGGCCTCCACGATGTGCCGGACCGCCTCGTCGACGTCGTCGGTGAGGCAGATCAGGTCCAGGTCGCTCGGGCCGATCTTGCCCTCGGCGGCCATCGTGTCGCGCAGCCAGTCGAGCAGGCCCTGCCAGTAGGAGACGCCCATCAGCACCACCGGGAAGCGGGTCACCTTGCCGGTCTGCACCAGGGTGAGCGCCTCGAAGAGCTCGTCCATGGTGCCGAAGCCGCCGGGCAGCACCACGAACGCCTGGGCGTACTTGACGAACATGGTCTTACGGGCGAAGAAGTAGCGGAAGTCGATGGCGAGGTCGACCCAGTCGTTGAGGCCCTGCTCGAACGGCAGCTCGATGCCGAGCCCGACGGAGAGCCCGCCCGCCTCGCCGGTGCCCCGGTTGGCCGCCTCCATCACGCCCGGCCCGCCACCGGTGATCACCGCGTAGCCGGCCCGCGCCAGCGCGCCGCCCAGTTCCTCGGCCAGCCGGCACTCGGGGCTCTCCGGCTTGCTCCGGGCCGAGCCGAAGACGCTGACCGCGGGCGGCAGGTCGGCGAGGGTGTCGAAGCCCTCGACGAACTCGGACAGGATGCGCAGCGCCCGCCAGGCGTCCTTGGTCTTCCAGTCGCCCCGGCCCCGGGAGTCGAGCAGCCGCTGGTCGGCGGTGCTGTTCGGGATGGCCTGGTTGCGCAGCGTGACGGCGCCCCGGTGCCGCACCCCGCCCGGCCCGCGGCCGGGCGGCCGCCCGATGCTCTGGCTCATGGGGTCACCGTAGTGGAGCCGGGGCGGCGCGGCGCGCAGGCGGGCGACCCGGAGAAATTCTTCGCGATCATGGGCAACTAAATGGCTCGCTCGTACGTCTTACTATTCACATACCGGGTATGCCCGGGCGCGCGCCTTCGGGGGAGGAGCCAGCGTTGATCAGCAACAGCGAGATGATCCGGATCCGCCGGCAGATGCAGCGGCGGATCCGTGACGTGGTGGCCGAGCGCCGCCGCACCCGGATGATGGAAGCCCACCACACCGACCTCACCGGCGAGAGCACCGAGACGGACACCCCGCTGACCACCACCGTCTGAGGGTCCGGCTGGCCGATCCGGGGATCCGCGTCACCGACGCGGGCCCCGGTCGCGTGTTCAGGACGAGGCGAGCCAGCGGTGCAGGGTGGCCGCGCCGTCGCGGATCTTGGTCAGCTCGACGTGCTCGTCCTTGTGGTGGGCCAGGTTGGGGTCGCCGGGACCGAAGTTCAGCGCCGGGATGCCCATCGCCGCGAACCGGGCCACGTCCGTCCAGCCCAACTTGCCGATCGGGGCCGCGCCGACCGCGGCCAGGAACTCCTGGGCCGGCGGATTGTCCAGGCCCGGGGCCGCCCCCGCCGCCGCGTCGGTGACCGTCAGGTCGAAGCCGGCGAAGACCTCGCGCAGGTGCGCCTCGGCCGCGGCCGGATCCCGGTCCGGGGCGTACCGGTAGTTGATTTCGATCTCGCAGCGGTCCGGGATGACGTTGCCTGCCACCCCGCCGGCGATCCGCACCGCGTTCAGGCCCTCGCGGTAGTCGCAACCCTCGATGGTCACCCGGCGCGCCTCGTACGCGGTCAGCCGGCGCAGCACCTCGCCGGCGCCGTGAATGGCGTTCACCCCGTGCCAGGACCGGGCCGCGTGGGCCCGCTCGCCGTGCGTGGTGACGACCGCCCGCATGGTGCCCTGGCAGCCCGCCTCGACGATCCCGTACGTCGGCTCCAGCAGCACCGCGAAGTCGGCCTCCAGCCACTCCGGGTGCGCCTGGGAGACGAGGGTGAGGCCGTTGTACCGGGACTCGATCTCCTCGGCCTCGTAGAAGAAGTAGGTGACGTCGTAGCGCGGAGCGGGCAGGGTCACCGCCAGGTGCAGCGCGAAGGCCACACCGGACTTCATGTCGGAGGTGCCGCAGCCGTACATCAGGTCGCCGCGCATGGTCGACGGGAAGTTGTCGTTCAGCGGGACGGTGTCGAGGTGGCCGGCGAGCACCACCCGCTGCGCCCGGCCCAGGTCGGTACGCGCCATCACCGTGTTGGAGTGCCGGTAGGTGGTGAGGTGCGGCACGCCGCGCAGCACCTCCTCGACGCAGTCGGCGATCGCCTTCTCGTTGAGGGAGACGGACTCGATGTCGACCAGCGCGCGGGTCAGCGCCACCGGATCGGCCAAGACCTCGGGGGTCAACGGGTTCTGCATGTGTGGCACGGTACCGTCATTTTCGTGACGACCGCACAGTCTGCCTGGGGCATCGGCCTGGCCACGATCACCGCTGAAGATCAGGTGCTGGACACCTGGTACCCGACCGGCAAGCTGGGGCTCGGCGAGCTGCCGCTGGTCCCCGGCGAGGACCAGGCCGACGTGCTCGACCTGCCGCCCGGCGCGATCGGCGAACGGGCGCTGCCCGGCCTGCGTACGGTCCAGGTGGTCACCGTGATCGGCTCGCTGGACGACCCGATCAAGGACGCCGCCGACGCGTACCTCCGGTTGCACCTGCTCTCCCACCGCCTGGTGCGGCCCAACGAACTGAACCTCGACGGCATCTTCGGCAAGCTGGCCAACGTGGCCTGGACCTCGGCCGGGCCGTGCCCGCCGGAGCGGGTCGACGAGCTGCGGGTCATCGAGCGGGCCGCCGGCCGCCACCTGGCCGTCTACGGCGTGGACAAGTTCCCCCGGATGACCGACTACGTGGTGCCCGCCGGCGTGCGGATCGCCGACGCCGACCGGGTCCGGCTCGGCGCGCACCTGGCCGCTGGCACCACGGTGATGCACGAGGGCTTCTGCAACTTCAACGCCGGCACGCTGGGCACCTCGATGGTCGAGGGGCGGATCGTGCAGGGCGTGGTGGTCGGCGACGGCTCGGACATCGGCGCCGGCGCGTCGATCATGGGCACCCTCTCCGGCGGCGGCACCGAGAAGGTCCGCATCGGCGAGCGGAGCCTGGTCGGCGCGAACGCCGGCATCGGCATCTCGCTCGGCGACGACTGCGTGGTCGAGGCCGGCTGCTACGTCACCGCGGGCTCGAAGATCACCCTGCCGGACGGCCGGGTGGTCAAGGCCCGGGAGCTCTCCGGGGTGGACGGCCTGCTGTTCTGGCGCAACTCGGTGACCGGCGCGCTGGAGGCGAAGCCGCGCACCGGCCGGGGCATCGAGCTGAACGCGGCGCTGCACGCCAACGACTGAACGACGGCGCGGAGCGGGCCGGAAAGTCGTCAATCCGACGGAACCGGCACCGCACCCGCCGCCGGGCCGGGCATGATCCCCCGGTGACCGCCATGAGGGACCGCATGCTCGCCGGCGAGCCGTACATCGCCGACGACCCCGAGATCATCGCCGACCTGGACCGGGCCGCCCAGCTCAGCGAGCGGTTCAACCGCAGCTCCGCGGACGACCCCGAGGGGCGCCTCGCCGCCCTCCGTGAGCTGCTCGGCTCCCTCGGCGAGGACACCTGGGTCCGGCCGCCGTTCCACTGCGACTACGGCTACCAGACCCACCTCGGGCCCCGCTGCTTCGTCAACTTCAACGCGGTCTTCCTCGACGTCGCCCGGATCACCATCGGCGCCGACGTCCAGATCGGACCGAACGTGCAACTGCTCACCGCCACCCACCCGGTGGAGCCGGCGGCCCGGCGGGACAAGTGGGAGGCGGCCGAGCCGATCACCATCGGCGACAACGTCTGGCTCGGCGGCGGGGTGATCGTGCTGGCCGGCGTGACCATCGGGGAGAACACCGTGGTCGGCGCGGGCACCGTGGTGACCCGGGACCTACCCCCCAACGTGGTGGCCCTGGGTAACCCCGCTCGGCCGGTGCGGGACCTGGAAGAGACCCCTTGAGCTGCTCGACCGGGTGGACGGGGTGATCCTCTCCGGGCACAGCCAGGGCACCGTCATCTGCGCCGGGCCGTCACCCCGGCAGCGGGTCGGCTAGCCGGACCACCAGGTCGGCGTGGCCGGCCGTGCCGGCGACCAGCCGGGCGTTCGCCTCGTCGCTGCCGAGCGCCCAGGCGCGGGCCTGCTCCGGCGTCTTCCCGTACGCCTCGTGCCGGGCGGTGAGCCGGCGCACCCGCAGCTCGGCGTCGAGGTCGAGGAACCACACCTGGTGCAGCAGCGTGCGCACCTCCTCCCACGGATCGTCCCGTAGCAGCAGGTAGTTGCCCTCGGTCACCACCAGCCGCACCTCGGGCGGCACCTCGATCGCCCCGGCGACCGGCTCCTCCAGGTCGCGGCGGAACGCCGGCGCCCACACCGAGGTCGGCTCCAGCCGGCGCAGCCGGCGCAGGGTGGAGACGAAGCCGTTGACGTCGAACGTGTCCGGCGCGCCCTTGCGCGCGTCCCGGCCCAGCCGGACCAGCTCGGACTGGGCCAGGTGGAAACCGTCCATCGGCACCAGCCGGGCGGCCGGACCGACCTCGGCGACGATCCGCTCGGCCAGCGTGGACTTGCCCGCCCCGGGCGCGCCGGCGATGCCGAGCAGCTGCCGCGGGCCGTCCGCGGCGAGGGCCCGGGCCCGGGCCACCAGCTCACCGAGCGGGAGCATCTGGGAGGGCGGCATCAGCCGAGCACCGGCTCGCTGATGGTGAACCGGGCCTCGACCGCCGCCTGCACCGGTTGCGGCTGCGGATCCAGCTCCAGCTCGGGCGGGGCCTCACCGGCCCGCGCGAAGCCCGCCTTCGCCATCATCGGCGGCGCGGCGGTCAGGCCGGTGTCGGCCAGCTCCAGCAGGGCGGTCACCCGGGCGCCGAGCGCCTCGGCGTATTCCCGGGCGCGGGCCAGGGCGTCGGCGATGGCGGCGTGCCGGGCCTCCCGGTACGCCGGGCTGTCCGGCCGCAGCGACCACCACGGGCCGGCCACCTCGACCTGCTCCTGGTCGGCCAGGCGGAGCATCAGCTCGCCGAGCGCGGTGAAGTCGACCACGGTGACCGTGGTGGCGACGCTGCCGTGATAGGCCACCACCCGCTCACCCGAGCGCCTCGTCTCCGGCCAGACCCGGAGCTGGCCGGTCTCCCGCCGCTCCACGGCCGGCTCGGCCGCGTCGAGCAGCACCCGCACTGCGGCCGTCCGCTCGGCCAGCCGGGTCAGCGTGGTCTCCCGGTCGCGGTCCCGCGCGGTCGCGGTCACCGTGAACCGGGCCAGCTCGGGGGCGACCTCCCGGTACGCCTCGCCGCGTACCGCCACGACCGGTGCGTCCGCCATGCCGCTCAGCCTAGTGGCGGGGTGGCCGGAAGGTGCGCCGTGTAGGTGACGGCGCCGCCCGCCACCCGGCAGCCGGTCAGGTGGCCGCCGGCCGCGCCCAGCTCCCGCAGGTAGGCCAGCTCCCCGGCGTGGTCGGCGCCGGCCGGGAACTCGCGCCGGTGGGCGGTGAACGCGCGGCCGCGCAGCGCGGCCCGGGCGGTGCGGCCCTCGGCCAGCCGGCCGGCCAGCTTCCCGGGGTCGCCGGCCCGCAGCGCCTCGGCCAGCTCGTCGAGGTAGGCGCGGACCGCGTCCAGCTCGGCGAGCACCCGCTCCCTGTTGCCGAGCAGCATGTTCGCGGTCCGCTCGGGCGGGCCGCCGGCGACCCGGGTGCCGTCGGAGAAGCTGCCGGCGGCGAGCGCGAGCACCGCGTCGCGCAGCGCCGAGCGTTGCACCGTCCCGGCCAGCGCGCCGGCGAGGAGGTGCGGCAGGTGCGAAGCGAGCGCGGCGGCGCTGTCGTGCTCCGGGGCGGACATCGGCACCACCCGGGCGTGGAAGACGTCGATGAGCAGCGCGGCGAGCCGCCGGAACGCGGCCATCCCGGTCGGCCCCGGGCAGAGCACCCACGCGGCCCCGTCGAGCAGCGCCGGGGTGGCCGCCCCGAGGCCGGCCCGGTCGGCGCCGGCCATCGGGTGGCCGGGCACGAACCGGTGCCCGAGCCCCTGCGTCGCGGCGGCGGTTGCCACGTCGGCCTTGGTGCTGCCCACGTCGGTGAGCACGCACCGGTCGTCGGTGGCCGCGGCCACCCGGGCCAGCATCCCGGGCAGGGTGGGCAGCGGGCCGCAGAGGAAGACCACGTCCCGGCCGGCGACGGCCTCCTCGACCGTGTCCGGCGCGGCGCCGCCCTCCTCCCGGACGCGCCGCCGGATCGCCGGATCCGGGTCCCAGCCGGCCACGTCGAGGCCCGCGGCGCGGAGCCGGAGCAGCACCGACCCGCCGATCAGGCCGGTGCCGACCACCGCCGCGCGTGCCTGCCCGTCGGCCCCGCCCACCATCGGACCACCTCGGCGTCCCGTCGTCCGGGGCCGGGTCGGCCCCGCTGGAAGTCCCGCCGAGGATACCCTCCGGCGTTCAGGCGACGCGGTCCGTGACCTTGCCCCGCCACTTCCGGAACGCCCGCACCGGGTTGCCGGCGTAGGCCCAGGGCAGCTCGGTGACCTGGTCGCCGATCGTCCGGAACTGCTCGGCCGCCGCCGCGTGGTCGCCGCCGACGGCGAACGCCATGGCGAACATGTTGTGCGGGGTCGGCCAGCCGGCGTACCGCCCGTGCTGGGGGTGCCGCACCGAGTGGTCCGCCGCGGCGCGCACCTCGGCGCGCACCTCGGCCTGCTGGAGATAGCGGTTGTCCGCGCCGGACCGCAGCTTCAGCCAGATCTCCAGGTGCGCCGAGGCCACCAGGTGGGCCAACCCGCTGGCCGCCGGCGCCTTGGCCGCCGCGGTCCGCGCGAAGTCGAACATCTCCTCGTCGCTGCCGAACCACTTCGCACAGCGGTACTGGAGCATCTGGGCGTGGGCCAGCCGGTGCCAGGGGTGCCGGGTGACCACCTCGGCGAAGCGCCGGTTCGCCTCGTCCCGGTCCACCTGGCGGCCCCGTGCCGCGGTGACCAGGAAGGCCCGCGCCGTGGTGTCGTCCGGGTCCCGACCGGCGACCTCGTCCAGCAGGTTCTCGGCGAACGTCAGCCGACGGTGGAACTCGCGGAACTGCTCCTCCCGCGTCCGCGAGGCGGAGGCGGAGCCCCGCGCCTGCCACGCCCAGTGCACGGCGTGGGTGCCCCGGACCAGCAGGGGCAGGGTCGAGCGGGGCTCGGCGTCAGCCCACTCGCCGATCCACTCCTGGACGTCCGGCACCCGGCCGGCCGCGTACATGCAGAAGGCCTGGTCGTCGGGGTCGGTCACGGTGACCAGGACGTCCCGGGCGGCCCGCCAGTCCCGGTCCCGCAGCGCCGCGCAGAGCGCCCGGGCGGCCGGATCACCCATCGCCGGGTCCACCGTAAGGCCCGCGTCGTTCTGTCCCGTCCTTCGCCGAAACGGCCACATGTCTCGCTCCTCCCCCGTGCAGGTCGTCGCAGATCGTAGGGGCGCGGACGATGCGGGCGGAAGGGGGTTGTCCGAGTCGGACTCACGTCGTAGGGTCCCCCGGCGGCCCGACCGGCATCGACGGGGGACGGGCCCTTCGCACGGGGAAAGGAAGCACATGTCCGCGACATACCGGGCGCTCGCCTCGGTGGTCATGTTGATCGGTTTCTACGTCGTCGCGCTGCTCCAGCTCGCCGCCGTGGCCGCGCTCGGCGTCTGGCTCTTCAGCCACACCAGCGGCCTGGTCACCGGCAAGCTGCTGCTCCCGCTGGTGGTCGCCCTCGGCGCGGTCGGGGTCGGGCTGTGGAAGGCGATCCGCACGAAGAACGAGCCGGCGCCCGGCCTCATCCTGGACGAGCGGGCGGCGCCGTGGCTCTGGGCCACGGTGCGGGAGCTGGCCACCGCGGTCGGCACCCGCGCGCCCGACGAGATCCGCCTGGTGCCCGAGGTGAACGCGGCGGTCGGCGAGCAGAGCCGGCTGCTCGGCCTGATCGGCGGCCGGCGCACCCTCTACGTCGGACTGCCGCTGCTCCAGGCCATGCGGATCGACCAGCTCCGGTCGGTGCTGGCGCACGAGCTGGGCCACTACTCCGGCCAGCACACCCGGCTGGGCGGGGTCGCCTACCGGGGCCGGCTGGCCATCGGCGAGACCATCGAGCGGATCAGCCCGCGCAACCCGATCGGCTGGGTCTTCAAGCAGTACGCGAAGCTCTACCTGCTGGTCGACAACGCCGCGTCCCGTCGCCAGGAGTTGGAGGCGGACCGCGCGTCGGTGCAGATCGCCGGGCACCACGCTGCGGCCTCGGCGCTGCGGACCCTGCCCGCCCTCGACGCGGCCTGGCGCTTCTACGAGACCCGGTACGTCGACCCGGGTTGGTCGGTCGGGCTGGCGCCGGACGACTTCTTCGGCGGCTTCGGCCATCTCCTCCAGGCGCGTCGGGGCGAGATCGACGAGCTGCGGGAGAACGCCCCGGAGGGGCCGGCGTCCCGCTGGGACACCCACCCGCCGATCGGCGCACGCGTCGCCGCGATGGACCAGATCCCTCCGGTGCACGTCACGCCGGACGACCGGCCGGCCTGGACCATGCTCGCCGACGTGGTGGGTGCCGGCCGGGCGCTCCAGAGCCTGATCGTCGCCCATGGGTCCCGCCGCCTGCTGCCCTGGCCGGAGTTCATCGCCGAGTCGATCGCCGCCGGGGTGCAGCAGCGGGCGGACCGGATCTACCGCGCGGCCGGCCGGTTCACCGGCACGCCGGAGCCGGGCCTGCCCACCGTGCTGGACCTGGTCCGCGCCGGCCGGCTCGGTGAGTTCGCCGAGCAGTTCTTCACCAACGCCACGCGCCGGGAGGCGGCGACCGCCTTCGCCGGCCCGATGGAGACGCTGCTCGACAACGCGGCGGTCCGCTCGGGCCGGGCGTACTGGCAGCTCTCCTGGTCCGAACCCGCCCGGCTGGTCGGTCGCTCCGGCGAGCCGTGGGACCTGGCCGAGATCGCCAAGCTGGCAGTCGCCCCGGAGACCCTGGACGTGGCGCTCGCCCGGCTGGCCGAGCTGGGCGTCGACGTGCGGCAGTCGACGGTGGTCCAGACCCGGGCCTCGGCGCGGAACGCCGACCTGATCGGCGGGCTCGCCAACATCAAGATCGACGGCCGGGAGCACGACGTGTACGTGCTGGACAACGGCCTGGTCCTGGTCCCCGACCCGGGGAAGGCGCACGAGGGTGAGAAGCGGCTCAAGGAGGTGCTGAGCGCGACGCCGGTCGCCGAGGTGGCCAGCCGGAACCCGTTCCTGCCCTACGAGGAGATCCGCTCGGTCGAGGTGACCAAGCGGGTGCCGCTGAAGGCGACCATCACCCTTCACGACGGCCGGACCGTGCAGGTGCAGGAGCTGATGGCCAGCGAGTTCCTGGAGAAGCACAGCCGAGACACGCTGCTGCGGGTGTTCGAGCAGATCAACGACTGACCCGGTCGCGTCGGCCGGCCCTTCTCGCCCAGCTCTGACCACCGCCGTCGCGTCGGCCGGCCCGAGAAGGG